>CAYTAQ010000112.1:0-235 GCA_964435695.1 uncultured Desulfobacterales bacterium
ACCACCATGGCGGAGCGGGTGAAGAACACCTTGCCCAGCGACGCGGTCGGGTGGAAGAGCTCAGCGATCTCTTGCTCTATCTCGCCTCGGATGCCTCTTCCTTTGTCACCGGCCAGACGTTTGCTGTTGACGGCGGGTGGACCGCCTGGTGATCTTTATTTTAACTATCAAAAGTATTTCAGAGCCCCGTCCCTTGGGCGGGGCTTTTTTAGCTTAACCCCATGTTGGAGCTGCA
>CAYTAQ010000112.1:245-13222 GCA_964435695.1 uncultured Desulfobacterales bacterium
CCTTTCTTTCTTCGAACTCGATGCCTGAGGGTCACGTTCACAGTTGTCAGTTAATTTTGAATTTGTACGCTATAAAGGAGTCTCGTGTCGTGAATGACGTTGGTTATGTGGTGACTTGGTCATTTTCGCCAGATTTAAGAGAATTGAAAGTTCGGTTTGTCGATACAACAATTGAAGGAACCAAAGTGGATCAATAAATTGCCGAATTTTAAGAAAGAAAAAAGTATGTGATCTATTTTTAGATTGGTAATCGAGAACATTTGATAAGAATAATTTATTTTTTGGAACCATCTCAAATCTAATATTATTGATCTTAACATCCCCAAAATTTTGGGCAACAATAATATAATCAAGATTTTCCCGGTCCGTACCATCCAGTGCGCTTTCTGCAGCCAGAAATGAAATATCAGAAGTATTCAGATCGTCTTCTACATATCTCCTCTCACGGATACATGTTATTTCTTGAAGCTTGTTAACAATATCCACGTTGGCCTTTGCAATTTTAATCCCATCCGCATCATAGAAATCATTGCCAAGAAAATGCTTATTCGGAACCTTTACCGTCGGTATATAGCTGCCGGTTCCGGTTATAATCGAATTTGTCATACTGAAATCAGTCCGCGTTCTTTAAGTATATTTAACTATTTGAAAACATTAGATAAAAAGATTTAAATCGTATATCACATCTGTTGCAGCCAGGTCAAAACATTGGTGGCAATCTCGAAAATTCATTTTCCTATCAGTGCCTATCATCCTACGCTAATCTCCCAAATAAATCGATTTGCTCGGATTATATCAGGCCCCATAGGATTTCGTGTCTGCCGGATAGCTGCCGAGATTCTTCATCGAAATTGTCAGCGCCTTCATCTGTTTCAAAACCCTGCTGATTTTTTCATCTTTTTCCGAACCTTCGAAGTCAAGGAAAAAGCTATAGTTGCTCGGGTCTGAACGCAACGGCATTGAAGCGATGCGAGTCAAGTTGATATTGTCTTCGGCAAACATTTTAAGCACCTCATAGAGCCTGCCGGCCTTATGGGGAACGGCAAAGATTATGGACGTCTTATCGCCGTTGTCTGGGTGTGGTTTCCGAGCCAGTAATAAAAAACGTGTGGAATTGGAAGGGTCGTCCTCAATGTTTTCTTTGACAATTACAAGGTCATACAGTTCGGCACACAACGAGCTCGCGACGGCCGCCGCTGCTTTGGGATTTTCCCGGGCCAGCATCTTTGCCGCTCCTGCGGTATCATAGTATGGATGAGGCTCCAGTTTGTTTCGTCTCAGAAAGTCCCGGCACTGGGCTAAAGCCTGCGGATGAGAGAAGACTTGGCGAATTTCACGATAATCGGTTGCCTCTGTGGCCAGCAAACAGTGACTGACGATCACTTTGGTTTCACCGATGACTTTTAGATCTGTTTTGGTCAGCAAATCATTCACTTGGGTTACAGCACCTTCTAAAGAGTTTTCTACCGGTACCACTCCAAGATCAAAATAGCCATCTTCAACTCCGCGGAACACATCGACAAACTCGAGACAGGGGATGTAGGCACCATCAAGAACCAGTTGTCGCGAGGCCACCTCACCATAGGCACCGTGCTCACCCTGGAATGCAACCAAAGGGCGGTCTTCATTCTGAAGTCGTTTGGTTTCTTCGATAATTGTTTTAAGTAGCTGTCGGGTAAAGGTACTTTCAATTAGATCCAGATTTAAGCGTTCTGCGTGTTCCAGTATGTTTTTTTCATGTTGCGGATCGCTAAGGAGTTACTTGAATTTTTTTGATCGTATCGCCAACCCCATCCTTTCCTGGAGCAAAACCAGTAGTTCCCGGTCAACCTTGTTAATTTTATTGCGAATTTCTTCAGGTTTCATATTTTTCCTCACTTCAATCCTATTTTACCATACGCGGATGGCAAGTTATTTAAAAATGATTTCAGCGGTCTGAGGCGCTGCATCATATTAGAAAACTTTTCCGGTGTCAGGGCCTGATCCGCATCGCATAGGGCTTCTTCAGGATTATGATGAACTTCAACGATCATTCCATCTGCACCAACGGCCACTGCTGCCATGCTCATGGAGGCGATCAAGCTGACGCGTCCTGTACTATGTGTCGGGTCAATAATAATTGGCAGATGACTTAACTCTTTGATTGCCGGCACAGCGCTCAAATCCAGCGTGTTGCGGGTATAGGTTTCAAATGTTCGAATCCCGCGCTCACAGAGAATCACATCCGGATTACCCTCACTCAGGATGTACTCGGCACAATTGAGCCACTCCTCGAGTGTGGAATGCATACCGCGTTTGAGGAGTACCGGGCGTTCGGATTTTCCAACTTCTTTAAGAAGGGAGAAGTTTTGCATGTTGCGGGTCCCAATCTGCAGAACATCTGCAAACTCAGCTACCCAGGAGACATCTCTGGGATCGACCACTTCTGTAACGATTGGCAGCCCGGTTTCCTTCTTGGCTTTTGCCAATATCTTGAGCCCCTGAAGACCAAGCCCCTGAAATGAATAGGGGGATGTACGCGGCTTAAAGGCGCCGCCGCGAAGCATATCTGCGCCGGCGGCTTTGACCGCCTGGGCGGTATTCAATAGCTGCTTTTCACTTTCTACACTGCAGGGTCCGGCAATCACGACAAAATCGCGACCGATGTCAACACCGGATACATTGATAACCGTACACTTTTCGGTTTCACGGGCTGCAAGTTTAAGATTTTTCATAGATACCATCCTTGCCTGTGGGCTTGTCAGGCCGCGGCTTCCAGCATGCCAAAGTCACGGTAATCTAAAGCGTGGATATGCTTTTTGGTTAGAACCTGTAGGGCTTTTTCATTGTCACTGAAGCAGAAGATCATAATGGTTTTTCCCAAATTACCCCCCGCATAGGCGTAGCTGTATTTAATGTTTATATCAGCATCCATTAACGCTTTGACAATCAGAGATAAGTGCTCCGGCTGGTTTTCTATCTCCAGGGCAACCACTTCATCAACACGCCCTGGAATATCCTTCTGCATTAAAATCTGCCTGGCCGCAGTTAAATCAGAAACCAGGATTCGAAGTTCCCCAAAATTCCCCTTGTCAACCAGGGTAAGGGCCCTGGGAATGATGCCCTTGCTGGTTAAAGCTTTCGTGATCTCATACAGTCTGTTGTGAGAATTTTCGATCGGTACCGTAATTTGTTTTAGTTTCATAGCGACCTCCTGATTTTTTCAAGCAAAAAAAAAGCCCCGAGAGATTTATCTCGAGGCTTTTAGCAGTAAAAAACCCCGAGTGGCTGTTGAAGTCCACCCGGGGTGATTAACGCTTAACGATAGGCAACCGGATGGACGCCTCTAAAGCTAAAAAAGAAGCGTCCGAAATTAAAATAGCAATTTGATCTGCAATTCATATCCATGTTGTCTGCCTAATCATTTTTTCTTCTTCATATTTGCTTTTATAGTAACTGTCAATGGTTTTTTGTCATTTGTCAGATTCAGCTAAAAAGTTAGACAGGATATCTTAACGAGCATTTGCGCACGGATCAATTCCCGTTCAATGCCTCGTAGCCGCTTTGAGCGATTGGACAGCACTGGCAAGCATTGATGGCAATTCCGGACTTTGGATATTCTTTTCGATAATTCTTTCAAAAGCGCTTCCGATGACAACGCCGTCCGCTACAGATACGATATCTGCAACATGCTCAGGGCTGGAGATACCGAATCCCACACAGATTGGAAGTTCTGTAACGGACCGCAAAGCGGCTATCTTTTCAGAGATGTCATGAATATCCAACCCAGCACTGCCCGTTACGCCGGTTTTGGAAACCAAATACAAAAATCCCTCTCCGGTCCTACCGATGAACGCCATACGATCCGGCGGTGTAGTGGGGGCAACCAGGCGTATTAAAGAAAAATTATTTTCCGGCCATTCTGCTGTCAATTCATCAGACGCCTCTGGCGGCAGGTCAACAACCAGCACACCATCTGCACCGGCATGAATGGCATCACGGTAGAAAGGGGCTACGCCATATACAAATATCGGATTATAATAACTGAAAAGAAGGATCGGTATATCAATTCCATTTCTGATGGCTTTGGTCATGTCGAGAGTGGATGACAGGGTGGTGCCGTTTTTGATGGCCCTTTCTGAAGACCGTTGAATGACAGGCCCGTCGGCTGTAGGGTCTGAAAAAGGAATACCCAGTTCCAGGATATCAAGGCCCGATCGGCACATGGCATGGATGATTTCCAGGGAGCGTTCAGGGGTGGGATCCCCTGCTGTGACAAAACCGACAAGTGCTTTTTCCTTTTTCCGATACAAATCCAAAAATGTCTTTTCAATTCGATTCATTTTTTGCCTCCTTGTTCAGAAAAAAGAATACCCAGATCTTTGTCACCTCTGCCGGATAAGTTGACGATGATAATATCTTCGGGAGATCGACCGGCGGCTTCCTTCATGGCATATGCAAGGGCATGGGAGCTTTCCAGCGCAGGAATAATTCCCTCCATCTTACAGAGCGTTCTGAATGCCTCCAGTGCCTCGTCATCGGTAACGGTTACATACGCTGCCCGTTGAATATCCTTGAAAAGTGCATGTTCAGGACCCACACCAGGGTAGTCGAGTCCTGCGGATATGGAGTGCGCCTCTTTTATCTGGCCATATTTATCCTGTAGAACATAGGATTTGGATCCATGTAGAATACCTACATTGCCTGCTGCAAGGGTTGCTGCATGCTTCCCGGTTGACAGACCTTTGCCGCCGGCCTCGACGCCGATCATATTCACATCGTCATGAAGAAAGGGATAAAACAACCCCATGGCATTGCTGCCGCCCCCCACACAAGCGATGAGAAGATCCGGCAGTCTTCCGGTTTCTTTCAATATCTGCTGTCTGGTTTCCTGACCGATGACGGTCTGAAAGTCCCGCACCATCATAGGGTAGGGGTGAGGGCCTGCAACGGATCCGATGACGTAAAACGTGTCCTGAACTGAGGACACCCAAAACCGCATGGCTTCATTCATGGCATCCTTTAGCGTTCCCGATCCGGTCTGAACCGGAATTACCCGGGCTCCCAAGAGCTCCATGCGTCGGACATTGGGCGTCTGGCGTTGAATGTCCTCGGTTCCCATAAATATCCTGCATGACATACCGAACCGTGCCGCAGTGGCGGCTGTCGCAACCCCGTGCTGTCCGGCACCGGTTTCTGCAATCAATTTGCTTTTACCTGTCCATTGCGCCAGCAGACCCTGCCCCAGTGTATTATTGATTTTGTGCGCACCGGTGTGGGTTAAATCTTCACGCTTCAGATAAATGGCGGCACCGTTGATTTCTTTGCTCAATCGTTTTGCATGATAGATGGGTGTCGGCCTGCCTGCATATGTCTGAAGAAGCTGGTTCAATTCTTTTTGAAACGCTGGCAGCAATCGCATCTTTTCATAAGCATCTTCGAGTTCCAGGAGTGCCGGCATGAGTATTTCACCGACATATCGCCCCCCAAAAGGTCCGAAATGGCCGTTCTCATCCGGGTAGGGATATCGGCTGTTTTTATCTGCTTTGTAGTTGGATGGGTCAGTTGTGCACATTAAATATCCTCCTGTTTGGTTTGGCAATCCGAGCCTTTCGGGTGATTTTAATAAAGGTTTTCACTTTAGACAGGTCTTTTTGCCCGGGCATTGCTTCAACGCCGGAACTGATATCCACCGCATCAGGTTGACTTTGAACGACAGCTTCAATGATATTGTTCACCGAAAGTCCTCCTGCAAGAACAAGGGGGAAATTTTTTCCGAAATCTTTCAGTAAAGAAAAATCCCAGGCCCTTGCATTCCCACCGGGCAAGGGCCCGTCCCCGCATTCCACCAGAAAAGCCGTGGCGGGAAAATGAGACGCTTCCGTATAGAAGGGTTTCCGGTTGCTGAAAAGTGCCTTGATGACCTTGAGCCCTTCATCGCAAATTTTTTTCACAAGTGCCGGAGACTCCGTGCCATGAAGCTGAACAGCGTTTAAGCTGGCTGTTTGGGCCGTTCGCATAATGTTATCAAAAGTTTCATCGACAAAAACACCGACGGTACAGACAGTCACCGGTAATGCGCGAGAAATTTCTTCCGCCTGCACGGCTGTTAAATATCTCGGGCTCTTGGGATAAAAAATAAGTCCGATAGCATCCGCGCCCAGCGTGGCGCACGCCACTGCCTCGTCAACACGCGTCAACCCGCATATTTTCACCTGGGGGGTGAGATCTTGTATTTCTCGATTAATCGACACGATCCATCCTTTGGTCTTTTTTACTGTGTTGCGCCTGTAGATATGACTTGAGGCGATCACCCGGGTTTTTGGCACGTACGAGGCTTTCGCCGATGAGAAAATTATTCAGACCTGCCCGGCAGTAACTCAGAATGTCATCCTTGCCGTGAATACCGCTCGCCACAATGGGAATCTGTTTCGGGCCGAGCATCTTTCCCAAATTTAGAGCCCTTGTGATATCGGTTTCAAATGTCGTGAGATCCCGGTTGTTAATACCGATTAGTTTGGCGTTGACCTGTAATGCCTTTTTCATATCGTCCGCTGAATGAACTTCCACCAGGGCTTCGAGATTCACCTGGTTGCACAAAGCAAGATACCTTTGGAGCTGGCCTATGGTCAAAATCCTCACGATGAGCAGGATCGCATCCGCTCCCATGGCGGCAGATTCGATAACCTGATAGGCAGACACAATAAAGTCTTTTCGCAAAACCGGTATGGTCGTCACTGATTTTGCTTGTTTCAAATCATCCGGGCTGCCTTTAAAAAATGCGCTGTCTGTCAAAACAGATATGGCGGCGGCTCCTGCCTGTTCATACACATGCGCCATCTCGGCCGCATCGAGGGATTCACACAGCACACCCCTGGATGGCGAGGCACGTTTGATTTCAGCAATAATATGAATCCGGTCCGGGATGCTCAGTGCCCTGACTAATGAACGCCTGGTTCTGTCTTCGCGAACATTTTTCAGAAGTGTCGTTTCAGGAAATTTTCGCCTTGCCTCCGCAACTTCATGTTTTTTATGATCCATGATGGTATCCAGAAATGTATTGGTCATGGTATCATCCCATCTCATTGGTAAATCGAATAAGCTGCTGGAGTTTGTCCGCAGCAGCGCCGGAATCGATGGTTTTTTCAGCCATATGGATGCCTTCTTTTAAGTCGGCCGCTTTACCGGCAACAACGAGCGCAGCCCCGGCATTTAACAGAACAATATTCCGTTTCGGACTTTTCTCTCCATTCAATATGCTTGAGGTAATTTCAGCATTGTCTGCCGGGCTTCCACCTGCAAGATCGTTCATGCCTGCTGCAAAGCTGAAAAACTGTTCGGGTAAGAGATCATATGTTTTAATGATGCCGTCAGCGAGCGCTGAGATGCGCGTGGGAGCGCAGACCGATATTTCATCCAGCCCATCGTGACCATGGACCACAAAGGCACGGTTGGTTCCCATGGCTTTCAGGGCCTGGGCAAACATCTCTGTGAGCTCGGGTGCGTATACACCCAGGAGCTGGCAATTGGCAGCTGCCGGATTGGTTAGGGGCCCGAGCATATTGAAGATAGATCGGATGCCCACTTCCTTTCTAGCAACGGCAGCAAACTTCATGGCACCATGGTATAGCGGGGCAAACAAGAATCCGATACCGATATCCCGAATACAGGCTTCAACGATTTCCGGGTGGAGGTTCAAATTAACGCCCAGAGCTTCCAGAAGGTCAGCACTGCCGCACTGGCTCGACACGGATCGATTCCCGTGTTTCGCAACGGTAACACCACATCCTGAAACAACAAGTGCCGTGGTGGTGGAAATATTGAACGTGTTCTTCCCATCGCCGCCGGTGCCGCATGTGTCGAGAACGACAGAACTGTTTGCCTGTATGCGCTTGGCCTTTTTACGCATGGCTTTGGCAGCACCGGTCAACTCTTCAAATGTTTCGCCCTTGGTCGACAACGCCCCCATAAAAGCGCCGATTTGTGAGTCCGTAATGTTTCCTGAAAATATTTCCATGATTATTTGTGACATCTGTTGTTCTCTCAGGTCGGTTCCGGCAATGATTTCTTTTAAACCCTCTCTGAACATTATTTCCTCCTTATGTCGGTTTGGGATAAAAAATTTCGCAAAAGACGCTTGCCCACCGTCGTCATGATCGACTCCGGATGAAACTGAACACCTTCGGTTGGATAATGACGGTGACGAAGACCCATAATTTCGCCATCATCCGATTCCGAGCTGATCTCGAGTTCTGCCGGGAGCGTATCTCTGTAAACAGCCAGTGAGTGGTACCGCATCGCCGTAAACGGGGATCGGATCCTTTCATACAGGGTCCTGCCATCACTCATTATCGCTGATGTTTTTCCATGCATGAGGTATTTCGCTGAAACAACCTCACCTCCGTAGGCAACGGCGATGGCCTGGTGGCCGAGGCATACGCCGAGTATCGGTATCTTCCCGGAAAAAAATCGAATGGCATCGATGGTGATTCCTGCCTGCTCCGGCCGACCCGGCCCGGGTGAGATAACCATACCATCTGGATTTAATCTGCTGAGGGCGGATACGGTTATCTGATCATTCCGATACACCTGGATCTCGCTGCCGATATCCGCCATATATTGAACAAGGTTATACGTAAACGAGTCATAATTATCGATCATGACAATCATTGGGGAGCCTCCTCTCTTTCTAATGCTCTCAATCATGATTTTGTTGAATCAACTCGAGCGCCTTTTGGATAGCCATGGCTTTATTTACCGTTTCTTGATACTCTCTGTCCGGGTCGGAATCCGCTACAATACCGGCTCCGGCCCTGACGGTTAAATGACCATTTTCAATACAGGCGGTTCGAATCGTAATGGCAAGGTCCATATTTCCACTAAACGAGATGTACCCAACCGCGCCGCCATAAGGACCCCGCGATCCTCGTTCAAACGACGAAATAAGCTCCATGGCCCTCACCTTGGGCGCACCGGTCAGCGTTCCAGCCGGGTACGAAGCCCTGAGCAAGTCCCAGGCATCACACCCCTCTTTTAGATCGCAACAGATGTTGGAAACCATATGCATGACATGAGAATAGCGCTCGATGATCATGAGATCCGTCACCTGCACGGTTCCCGTCTCGGCAACACGGCCGAGATCATTGCGCCCCAGGTCTACCAGCATGAGATGCTCAGCTCTCTCTTTGTCGTCTTTAAGCAATTCATCCGCAAGGGCTCGGTCCTCTTTTTCAGTTCTTCCTCTTGGACGGGTTCCCGCGATGGGCCGCAGTGTGGCAATGCCGTTTTCAAACCGTACCATGGTTTCGGGGGAGGAACCCACCAGCGTCATGTCGTCAAACTTCATAAAAAACAGGTAGGGTGACGGATTGATGTATCGCTGAGCCCTATAAAGATACCAGGCGTCAGGTGCTGTTTCATAAACAAACGGCTGAGAAATAACTGCCTGAATGATATCTCCCCGATAAATGTGCTCTTTAACTTTTTTGACGATTTCCTGGTAAGATTCTGCCTGGGGTGAGACCGTGAGTCTCGGCACCTGCTTCAAGGGAACTTTTACGGCATTGGTGACAGGCATGTCGATGGTACGCAACATATCCTGAATGCGGTTATACGCCGTTTCGTATAGTTTTCCGGGTGCTTTGTCATCTGTCACAAACGCCAGGACAATACAGGAAAGGGTGTGACGGATATTATCGAAAACAATCAGTTCGTCCGGTAGAATAAAATGGGCCAGGGGTTTGTCGGCATCATAATTCATTGGGACCGATTCAAAAAAGGAAACCATTTCATAAGTTAAATATCCCACGATACCTCCCCAAAACCTCGGGAGCTCAGGAATGTGGGCCGGTTCGAAGCGATCCATAAAGCCCTTCAGCACCCCTAGCGGATCACCCGTGTGGCGAATGACTTCAGTGATATCCCCTCCCTGGATATCTATGGTGTCCCGGTAAACCTTGATATGATATCTGGCCGAGACACCCAGAAAACTGTAACGGCCCCAGCGCTCTCCTCCCTCAGCACTTTCCAAGAGAAAGACAGGTTGCTGAAAGTTGTAAAACTTTTGCAGCACGGAAACCGGTGTTTCTGTGTCTGCCAATATTTCAACGCACACCGGGATGATGTTAAATTTCTGCGTGAGCGTGCAAAATCTTTCTTTCCCTGGTAGCTGGTTGATCTGCATCTATTTTTCTCCTTTCCTAACTCCCGGCTTATATGTTACCTGGAATATAAGCCAAACTTGGTACAATGCGTTCGCTTGAAATAATTTCTGAACAAAAAAGGGCTACGGTAGTACCGCGGCCCCTTTCTGAATAAAAAAAGCCGCGGTCAATCCAGCTGCCCGCGGCTTTGTATTTGTTTATCCTAAATTAAAGTATCATAGACACAACACACCGTTGGCAGGCTTGAAGTTACCAACCTGCCACCACCAGAATCTATTGTTTGATGAAGTTAATGTATCCATAATAGCAGCTCTCATAGCATAGCAAATTTGCTGTTTCAAGCTTTTTTTATCAATTAATTTTTGACATTAATGGATATCTCCTGTAATTAGATAGGACTGCCGACCAAAGGACAATTCATTTAACAGGTTGATATTATGTCAAAATTTGCAAGACTTGACCGACTTCCCCCCTATGTTTTCGCAAGGGTTAATGCGATTAAAATGGAAGCCAGGCGTGCCGGAGAAGACATCATCGACCTTGGGATGGGCAACCCCGATATCGGGACGCCGCAGCACATTGTGGATAAGCTCGTGGAGGCCTCGCAGAAGCCGAATAATCACAGGTATTCGGCTTCAATGGGCATTACGAAGTTAAGAATGGCAATAGCGGACTGGTATAAGCGACGGTTCGCTGTGGCGATTGATCCGGAAACGGAAGCGATTGTCACCATCGGTGTGAAAGAAGGGATGTCTCATCTGATTCTCGTGACGATCAGGCCCGGAGATGTTGTATTCACTCCCAATCCCACATATCCGATCCATCCATATTCGGCCATTATAGCAGGCGGTGATGTACGTGGAATTCCGCTTGGACCGGACACCGATTTCTTCGAAAACCTAATCATGGCAAGCAAACAGACGTGGCCGAGGCCTAAGATTCTGGTGCTGAGCTATCCGCACAATCCCACCACGGAAGTGGTTGATCTGGCATTTTTTGAAAAAATCGTTGCATATGCAAAAGAGCATAACATCATGGTGATTCATGATTTTGCGTATGCAGATATCGTCTTTGACGACTACAAAGCTCCCAGTTTTCTTCAGGCAAAAGGAGCCAAGGACGTGGGGGTGGAGTTTTTTTCCATGTCCAAAAGTTACAGCATGCCGGGGTGGCGTGTTGGTTTTTGTGTGGGTAATAAAGAGATTATTTCTGCCTTAAAACGAATTAAAAGCTATCTGGATTACGGCATTTTTCAACCCATTCAGATTGCGTCGATCATTGCTCTGAACGAATCTCAAAACTGTGTCAAAGATATATGCGATACCTACAGGGATCGTCGCGATACACTTATCAGCGGGTTAAAGCGCGTTGGGTGGGAAATTAATAGCCCCAAGGGCACCATGTTCGTGTGGGCGAAAATACCCGATCGATATGCCCATATGGGATCGGTTGAATTCTCAAAATTCTTGATTAAGGAGGCACAGGTTGCGGTATCTCCCGGATTGGGATTTGGAGAATATGGTGATGATTATGTCCGTTTTGCCTTGATTGAAAATAATATGCGAATCAATCAGGCGGTAAGGGGTATCAGAAAAATAATGTAGTTTCTGATTGGTGAAATTTGGATCGAATTCATCCTTAGATGCCTTGCATATGAAGTCTTTTGTTTCATAGAATTCGATAGTCTGGAAGTTTGAAACGAAAGTCTTCTCTGCAGTTGTTTTACAATATTCAGTCCAATTATTGGGATTGAAAATTCTTCTGCAGTCTGGAAAAACAACGGGGAATAATTATTGCTCGTTTATATTAGATTAGTCGCTGAAATTAATTCTTTATCGGACAAGCCTAAATTGTGGATTAATAGCCGAAATCGAATCTTTCGCTAATTTGGCGATTGCGTATTCTAATATATTCTTCCCACTGAACGATCAAGCTAAGGGGTCGGGCAGAATAAGCACAGCCTTATACAAAGCCTGGGATTTTGTTTATAAGTGAAGACTTTAAGTGGTGCAGATCCATCCGGTCCGACTTCAGCGCCTGGTTATGCGATTATTTCCTACGTCATGTTATAGTCTCGTCAGGGACTGTACAAATACGGTCACCAATACGGCCAAAACTTCAAAATCAATCAATTGCGTCGCGTTAAGATCGTACAACAAGTTCGCCCGGGCGGGAAATTCATCATCCCGGTCATAGAAAATGAGCTGTAGTGGAATATGCGGAAGCAAATCAAAAATCAGGCTCACCGCACCCAAATCTGCTTCTCCAGCTTGGCGTCCGCCGTAAGATGCCGCCGCCAAAAATAATTCCGGGATGCGCCCTTGAAATCGTTTTATAATGGGTCGCTTTAAGGCACTACTGGAATAACTGCCATGTTTGAACAAAGGCCCCGCAAGTTCCGCAAAAGTTACAAATTTTCCGGCCGGCCGGCACCTGCTACCTTTCAAAATATGAACCTGTTCCTTCGTATGGGCTCCGATATTGGTAGGTCCGGCGGAGTTTTCATCCACCGATGCAAACCCAACGGCAATCATGCCGTCCCGCCTTTGGCGCGTTCCTCGTAAAAATCTGCCATTTCATTCGGTATATGAAAATTCCGGGCCATATTCATATGCATGGCCGGCATGTAGATGCGGTTTTTTTACGACCATCTTGTTTATCTTAATGGGTTCAAAAAGCATGTCTTACATCATCATTTTTTTCTCTTTTCTTTTCAGGATTGATCCGCTTTCATAACGTTTCCGGTTTGTAGTTAGTCTCGAAGGATTCAGACCACCTCCACCCGGCAGGGAACATAGCGGTGCATAGGGGTTCCGACAAAGTCTCGGTTTGTGT
>CAYTAQ010000113.1:0-13166 GCA_964435695.1 uncultured Desulfobacterales bacterium
AAAGCAGAAAGAGATATCGGATTTCAGGAAGTTTGCGAATGAATCGCTCATAAAAGAATTGCTGAATGTCGCCGACAACCTTGAGAGAGCCATAGAAATACCCAAAGACGGGGGCGACGAAACACAGATTGCCGAAGGGGTCGACCTGACACTGAAGGAGTTGCTGAAGGTTTTTCAAAAATTCGGCGTTCACCCCATCGTTTCCCTGGGAGAGACGTTTGATCCAAACTTTCACCAGGCCATGATGCAGCAGGAAGTTACGGACCGGCCGGATAATATTGTGATCCAGGAACTGCAGAAGGGTTATATTATCCATGACCGACTATTGAGGCCTGCAATGGTGGTCGTTTCAAAAGCAAAAGCAAATAACAAGGGCGCTCACAAAAGCGCATAAGATATATAAACAGAAAAAAATATAGCAAAAGCAGAATGAATGGTTTTACTGCAAGGAGGAGAATAAAATGGCAAAAATAATCGGAATTGATCTCGGGACCACAAACTCCTGTGTGGCGGTTATGGAAGGTGGTGACGCAAAAGTAATTACCAATCCGGAGGGTGGGCGGACCACGCCGTCCATTGTGGCGGTATCGGAAAGCGGCGAGCGGTTGGTGGGGCAGATTGCAAAGCGTCAGGCGATTACGAATCCTGAAAATACCATTTTTGGGGTTAAACGGCTTATTGGCCGGAAATATGCTTCTCCCGAGGTTCAAAGTGATATCAAAATACTGCCTTATAAGATCGAACAGGCAGATAATGGAGACATACGAATTAATCTCAGAGGCAAGCGTGTCAGTCCGGCGGAAGTTTCTTCCTATATACTGGCAAATATCAAAAAGACCGCTGAGGAATATCTGGGGGAAACCATTACCGATGCGGTAGTGACCGTACCGGCCTATTTCAACGACAGCCAGCGGCAGGCGACAAAAGATGCCGGAAAAATTGCCGGATTGAACGTTCTCAGGATTATCAACGAGCCTACGGCGGCGGCCCTTGCCTATGGATTGGATAAAAGAAAGGAAGAAAAAATTGCGGTTTTTGATCTTGGCGGCGGGACGTTCGACATTTCGATTCTGGAAATAGGAGAGGGCGTCTTTGAAGTCAAGGCAACCAATGGAGATACCCATTTGGGTGGTGAGGATTTTGACTTGCGCGTCATCGATTACCTTGCCAGTGAGTTCAAGAAGGACCAGGGTATTGATATTCGCACAGATAAAATGGCATTGCAGCGTCTGAAAGAGGCGGCTGAGAAGGCAAAAATGGAATTGTCGACATCCATGGAGACCGATATCAACCTGCCGTTTATTACAGCCGATGCCAGCGGCCCGAAACATCTCAATATCAAAATTACCAGAGCAAAGCTTGAAGCATTAATCGCCGACCTCCTGGATAAACTCGACCAGCCATGCAAGTTAGCTCTAAAGGATGCGGGATTGTCCCCCAAAGAGATTGACCAGGTGATTCTCGTGGGCGGTATGACGCGAATGCCGGCTGTTCAGGAGCGTGTCAAAAAGTTATTCGGCAAGGAACCTAATAAAGGGGTCAATCCTGATGAAGTCGTTGCCATCGGTGCCGGAATCCAGGGCGGTGTGCTCAAAGGAGACGTGAAGGATGTGCTGCTCTTGGATGTGACGCCGCTTTCTCTCGGTATTGAAACCCTTGGGGGCGTCATGACGAAACTCATTGAAAAGAACACCACCATCCCGACGAAAAAAAGTCAGACTTTTTCAACGGCTGCGGACAGTCAACCCGCTGTTTCCATTCATGTTTTACAGGGAGAGAGAGAGATGGCGGCAGGAAACAAAACGTTGGGCCGTTTCGAATTGGTTGGTATTCCACCGGCGCCGCGCGGCGTTCCGCAGATTGAAGTTACCTTCGATATCGATGCCAATGGTATTGTTAATGTGTCGGCGAAAGACCAAGCCACCGCGAAAGAGCAGTCGATCCAGATTACCGCTTCCAGCGGCCTTTCCCGGGAGGAGATCGACAAATTGATCAAGGATGCGGAACTGCACTCCGGAGAAGACAAGAAGAAAAGAGAACTTGTAGACGCCAGGAACAATGCGGATGCGCTCATCTATTCCACCGAAAAATCCATCAAGGAACTGGGTGACAAGGTGGACGCCGGCACCAAAAGCAATATTACAACAGCCATCGAATCGCTCAAAAAAGCCATGGACGGCGAAAATACGGAAGAGATCAAACGCTTAAGTGAAGAATTGACCCAGGCATCCCATAAGCTGGCGGAGGCGATGTATCAGCAGGCTTCACAATCCACCAAGGGCCAATCCGGCGAAAGCGCAGGCCCCGAGGATTTTGCGGGTCAGAATGCAGCGCCCCAGGATGACGACGTGGTGGATGCCGATTTTGAAGAAGTAAAGGATGGCGACAAAAAGTAAAAGGACCGGTTGATCATTGATTGAAGTTAACTTTAAATCCCGTGAGCACTGTGTGCCACGGGATTTTTTTTAGAAACAGGGTTCAAGGGGCCAAGGGTTCCGGGATTACAGGGAAGCGTCATTTGCTGCGCGTAATTTACCCTTCGGATGTCATTTACTGCGTGTCACTTAGTGCGGTTATCCGGAGAACGACGTCCGAAGGACAAATGGCGCACGAAGTGTAAATAACGTCTGAAGGACAAATAACTATTAATTACAATTGGATGCATCCGATATAATTAGTTGTTATAGGTTTCCTCGAATCACTTTTTCAAATAGAAGGAATTCTATGTACGACCTTGAATCATTTTACCGGGAATATGAAGTCGATTTCAAAGAGATGACCATCGCCGGGGAAAAATTTCGATTTGCCACCCCCAAAACCATTGATCGTTTTATTGACTTCACCCATATTGAGCATGAGTTTCCGTTATGGGCCAAAATATGGAAAGCGTCATGGGTTCTTGCGGAATATGTTGCCAAACACCCTCCGGAGCCTGCTAAAAAAATTCTTGAAATCGGTTCCGGTATCGGCGTTGTCGGTGTGGTGGCATCATTTTTCGGGCATCATATAACCTTGACGGAATACAATGAACATGCCCTCAATTTTGCTCGAGCCAATGCCGAGATCAATCAATGCAATGATGTGATCGTCGCAAAGCTCGACTGGCATCAACCGGGCCTCGATCAAACCTATGACTGGATCATCGGATCCGAAGTATTGTATCATGAAAGAGATCTCGAACCCCTGATAGCGCTTCTCAAACGGTATTTGAACCCGGACGGCGTCATCACACTCACGCTCGGTATCCGGCAGGGCGGTTTGGGCATGATCGATAAGATGCGACGATTTTACGATATGAACATAAAAAAATACACCATTCGGTCGGAGGAGGAATCCACCCGGATTCTTCTTTGCAGCATGACGCCGAAGCCTTTGCAGCATAAATTAATTAGAGCTTGAATCTTAAACAAAAATATCTAATAATACATGCAATATCCATCCTGGGGGCTATTGCCGTCCGAAGTTTTGTCCGAAAAAATCGGTTGGCAGAGACATATGAAGCCACCATTTACAAAGGATTCGGATTCTTTACAACAGGGAGAGGACAATGAAAATATTGGTGAGTGACAATCTCGGTGAAATCGGCATTCAAATGTTTAAAGACGAGGCAGGTTTTCAAGTTGATGTGCGAACGGGACTTTCTCCGGAATCGCTCAAAGAAATTATCGGTGCGTATGATGCGCTGGTTATTCGCAGCGCCACAAAAGTAACAGAGGACCTGCTTGCGGCGGCGGAAAACTTAAAGGTGATCGGACGTGCCGGTATCGGTCTTGACAATGTTGATATTCCGTCCGCCACCAAGCGCGGCATCGTTGTCATGAACACACCCGGAGGGAACGTCGTAACCACAGCGGAACATACCATCGCCATGATGCTTTCGTTATCCAGGAACATTCCTGAAGGGACGATTACCATGAAGGATGGTCGATGGGAAAAGAAGAAGCTTCAGGGACGCGAGATATACAGCAAGATTCTTGGCATTATCGGTTTTGGAAAAATCGGTTCCATTGTGGCGGATCGTGCGCGTGGATTGAGAATGCGGGTGGTGGTTCACGATCCCGTTGTCACGCCGGAACAGATTGAAAAGGCCGGATTTGAGAGCGTTGCCCTAGACGACCTCTATCGAAAATCGGATTACATCACGGTACACGTTCCGAAAATGGAGAGCACCCTGGGACTGCTTGATAAAACAGCCTTTGCAAAGATGAAGGACGGCGCGATGGTTATCAACTGTGCCCGGGGCGGTATTGTTAATGAGGCGGATCTTTTTGAAGCCATAACATCCGGCAAGATAGCCGGGGCCGCCCTGGATGTCTTCGAGACGGAACCTCCCGGAGATTCCCCTCTTTTTGGACTCGACAGGGTCGTCTGCACCCCGCACCTTGGAGCTTCCACACGCGAAGCTCAAACCACTGTGGCTGTTGCGGTTGCTGAGCAGATTATCGATTTTTTAAAGAGCGGCACCATTGTGAACGCGGTGAATACATCACCGGTAACCGGCGAAATCCTGAAGCAGATTGGCCCGCTGTTGACGCTTGCCGAACAGATGGGGTGCCTTCAGGCACAGCTTTTGAACGGCCCTTTAACGGAGGTGAATATTGCATTTCTGGGCGATTTTGAGGGACTGGATCTGTCGCCGGTTTCAACCGCTTACCTGAAGGGGTTAATGACGCCCATGGTGAAAGACGATGTCAATTTTGTCAATGCCCGTGTCATGGCCAAGGACATGGGTATCAAAGTGAAAGAGACCACAAGTGCGGACCTGGAGGATTATGTGAATCTGATAACAACACGTGTTGTTACCAACCAGATGGAAAACACGGTATCGGGTACCATATTCGGCAAGAAGGATCCCAGGGTGGTTAAAATCGATAAATTCAGACTCGAGATGGTTCCGTATGGGCATATGGCGCTGATTCATAATATCGACCGACCCGGTTCCATCGGCGAAATCGGAACGACGCTGGGAAACCATGGTATCAATATCGGTAGGATGCAGGTCGGCCAGGAAGAAGACGGCGAGCGAAATATCATTTTCATGCAGACGGATACCAAGATAGAGGATGATGCTTTAGCGGAGCTTGAGCAATTGCAAACGGTTAAAAGCGTCATCCGGCTTGAGTTTTGAGCCGGATACTGGACGATGGATGCTGGATTATAGCTGCTGGAAATTATTAACCAGTATCAAGTACCCAGTATCTGGTATCATCCCGGTTTTAGAAAAGGCAGTTATAAACAAATGGCATAACGATTAAGATCTTAACCTGTAGAGTGACTGGGAGGGATTATGTCTGAGGAAAAAAAAGATTTCGTGGTTAAAGACAGAAGAATTTTTTCAGATGAACGGACCGGGGATGCGGAAGATAAAGATCAAGATAAACGTGAAGACGCATCGACAAAACCATCAGCGGATCGACACACAAAGGAGGCACCCGATACCAAGGCGGATGAAAAAAAAGGTGAGAAACAGGACTACGCGCTGCCTGAAATCAATTTTCCGACATTCATTTTTTCATTGAATTCATCAGCGCTTGTCCATTTGGGCGTTATAGAAGATCCCGCAGGCGGTCAGACAGGCAAAAACCTGCCGATGGCCAAGCAGACCATTGATATTCTGGGCATGATTCAACAAAAGACCCAGGGGAACTTAACGGATGATGAAGCCAGTATGCTGAAACATATTCTTTATGAATTGAGAATGATATATGTCAAAGAGAAAGGATAAATCGTCTGCTTCCATGGTGATAAAACAGTTTCAACGGAGCCTGCCGGCGTTATGAAAATTTTATCCCCGGCAAAGGTCAATTTATTTCTTCGCGTTCTAGGCAAAAGGCCGGACGGTTACCATGAGCTGCTGACGCTGATGTGCTGTATCGGTCTGTACGATATTATCTCGATGGATTTTGGTCAGGAAGGTGTCGCCATCTACTGCGACGATGCGAATGTGCCGAGCGATGAGAGCAATCTGGCACATAAGGCCGCGACTGTTTTTTTTGATAAAATTAAAAAAAATCCGTTCAAACAGCACCGCAGGCCCGGTCCGGAAGGCGTGGCCATCTCCATCAAGAAGAAAATTCCGGTGGCAGCCGGTTTGGGGGGGGGCAGCAGCAACGCTGCGATGGTTCTTGCACACCTCAATCAATATTACGGGCAACCGCTTTCAGCGGCTGAATTAAATGCCTTGGGGCGTACCGTCGGTGCGGATGTGCCGTTCTTTCTTTTTCAGAAGCCTGCCATTGCAACCGGGATTGGCGAGAAACTGAAAAAATATAACGGACTTAAACCATTACCTGTTTTGCTGGTTTGCCCGAATTTCCATGTGTCAACCCAGGCGGTATATAAAAATCTGAATTTGGGATTGACAAAATGTGAAAAAAAACTTAAAGAATTCCTTTTTGGCATGCCTGTTTTTGATGTAAAGCAGCATTTATGCAATGACCTTGAGACGGTTACGATATCGGCATATCCTGAATTATATGAGATCAAGGAAAAACTGCTGAACCTGCATGCCCTGGGGGCTTTAATGACCGGCAGCGGGCCTGCCGTGTTTGGCATATATGCTGATAAAAAAAGTGTTCAGCATGCATTTGATGAACTTCGAAAAGGCGACAGGTGGCGGTTGCATATCGCCGAAATGTTGATGTAGGTGTTTGTTTTGGGGCGTCGTCAAGCGGTAAGACACAGGACTTTGGTTCCTGCATTCGGAGGTTCGAATCCTCCCGCCCCAGCCAAGGAATCAAATGTTGCGAAGCTCTCAATCAGACAAAGATGTTATTATAACAAGTTGAAATTTTAAAGTTATTGGTTGTTTTTGGCGTAATGGAGTCTTGGATTTAGTAGGATGACGGTTTCCTGTTTTTTTCAGTACTCCAACACTGCAGCTTAGCAGATTTTAAGAATTAGGAGCATTATGAGAGATCCATTTATATTTACAGGTAATTCCAATCCTGTACTGACAAAAAAAATCTGTAACTATCTCAAAATGCCCTTGGGCGGCGCCAAAGTCAAGACTTTCAGCGACGGCGAGATCCAGATTGAAATCGATGAAAATGTCAGGGCAAAAACGGTTTATGTGGTCCAGTCCACGTGTCGTCCGGTCAATGACAATCTGGTGGAGCTGCTTCTTATGATTGACGCGCTGAAAAGATCTTCGGCCTATAAGATAACAGCGGTGATTCCCTATTTCGGGTATGGGAGGCAGGACAAAAAGGTTGCGCCGAGGGTTCCCATCAGCGCAAAGCTTGTGGCGGATCTTATCACAACAGCCGGCGCCAGCAGGGTGATCACCATGGATCTGCATGCCGGCCAGATTCAGGGATTTTTTAACATTCCTGTCGACAATCTTTTTGCAGCCCCGGTGTTAATTGATTATATACGAAAAAATATTAAAGAAAATCTGGTTATTGTCTCGCCGGATGCCGGAGGTGTGGAACGGGCCAGAGCATTTGCCAAACGACTTGCAGCGGACCTGGCCATTATTGATAAGCGTCGGTCAGCGCCCAACGAAGCCAAAGCCATGGCCGTCATCGGCAATGTGAAAGATAAAATCGCGGTTATCCTCGACGATATGGTGGATACGGCAGGTACCCTCACCGAAGCGGCCGGAGCAATTATGCGGGAAGGTGCGAGAGAAGTTCATGCCTGCTGCGCCCATCCTGTGCTTTCCGGCCCTGCTGTCGACCGGATCAATGATTGTCCGTTGAAGAGTTTGGTGGTGACGGACACCATTCCGTTAAGCGGTAAAGCGGAGGTATGTGATAAAATAAAGATTTTGACCATATCCAAACTGGTGGGAGAGGCGATTATACGCAGCTATTCCGGTGATTCGGTCACATCGCTGTTTGTGTAGTAAAAAGAAATGGAGTATTGGAGTATTGGATTAAAAACGACAATAGTTTCCTGTTTTTCCAGTACTCCAACACTCCATTACTCCAGTTTTAGAAGATCGTTATTACAGATTGACACTCGATCTTGAAAGCGCCATCACTATTGCTTATAGACTGATACATTTATAGAGAAGGAGGATCTTTTTTGGATAAAATTGAATTTAAAGCACATATCAGAACAGCCACGGGAAACGGACCTGCACGAGCGTTGCGGCGTGAGGGGATGACTCCTGCGGTGCTTTACGGGCCCAGCACCGAGCCCATAAAGCTTTCCATCAACACCAAAGAAATGGAACACATATTAAAGGCGGAAAATATCGGTCAGGCGCTGTTTAATCTATCCATCGAGGATAGTGAGATGGCAGCGAAGACCGCCATGATCAAAGAACTGCAGACCCATCCGGTTTCAGGCGCCTTAATCCATGCTGATTTTTACGAAGTGGCCATGGATCGAAAAATTGTCGTGGATGTTCCCGTGGTGGTGACCGGTAAATCAAAAGGCGTGGAAGAGGGTGGCATCCTTCAAATCGTTCGACGGGAACTGGAAGTGCTCTGTTATCCCGGTGAGATTCCCGAATCCATCGAAATCGATATTACCAATCTGGATGTCGGCGACTCCATACATGTTGAAGAGATTTCTTTGCCGGGGAACATCGAAATATCGGCGGATATGAATTTCACGGTCCTTACGGTCAGCAGCCCCAAGGTTGAAGAAGCGGAAGAAGCGGAAGGCGAAGAGATCGAGGAAGCCGAAACCGGTGAAGAAGGGGCAGAACCTGCCGGTGAAGAATAAATGCTTGAAAAACGCGTTCATCTGGTGGCGGGATTGGGTAACCCGGGCGCCGAGTACGCAAAAACGCGCCACAATGCGGGATTTTTAGTGATCGATGACATTGCAAAAAGCTATTCCATTCCATTGAATAGAGAAAAATTCAATGTTGTGTTCGGGCGGGGCGACATCGGCGGCGTGGATACGATACTTGCGAAACCCCAGTCTTTTATGAATAGAAGCGGGCCGCCTGTCAGACAGCTGGCCGATTATTTTAGGATATCACATAGGGATATATTGGTCATTCATGACGATATTGACCTTAATTTCGGGAGATTAAAAATTAAAGAGAAAGGAGGGCACGGCGGGCATAAGGGCATAAGATCTTTAATCGATGCCTTGGGAGAAGATGCATTTGTACGTCTTCGGATGGGCATCGGGCGTTCTGAGAGCGGTCTTGATGTATCAGATCATGTTCTGGGCAGGTTTGGGTCGGATGAAAGGAATATGTTCCGGCAAATCGTTGAGCGGGCTCGGGATGCTGTTGTAACGATCCTTTGTGAAGGAGCAAAGGAAGGTATGAATCGATTTAACGAAAGCAGAATTCAAATCTCAAGTTAAGCATCAGATGGAGGGAAGAATGGAAGGTGTAATGAACAATCTACCGTTGGTTTGTATGCTGGTGGGAGTCGTTGGCGTATTATTCGCTATCATTCTTGCAACGGTTGTAAAAAGTGCTCCTGCAGGCAGCGAAAAGATGCAGGCAATTGCCAATGCCATCAAAGAGGGTGCAATTGCTTATTTGAATCGCCAAATGAAGAGCATGGGTATTGCCGGTGCAATCATTTTTATCGTAATTTTTGCGACGATGGGCGCTAAAACCGCCATTGGCTTTCTTATTGGGGCGTTGGCATCATTTATGGCAGGCTACATCGGTATGCGTGTATCCGTTATTGCGAATGTTCGGACAGCGGAAGCCGCTAAAAAGGGTTTGGCCGCAGGACTGGCTATGGCTTTCAAGGGCGGATCGGTAACCGGCATGATGGTTGCCGGTCTGGCACTCACCGTCACCTCGGGGTATTATGCTTTCACACATGACGTGATAGCACTGGTCGCCCTCGGTTTCGGCGGCAGTCTGATTTCTATCTTTGCACGGCTCGGCGGCGGTATCTTTACCAAAGGGGCTGATGTGGGCGCCGACCTGGTTGGAAAGGTCGAAGCCGGTATCCCTGAAGACGATCCCCGCAACCCGGCCACCATCGCAGATAACGTGGGAGACAATGTGGGAGACTGTGCCGGTATGGCTGCAGATCTTTTTGAGACCTATGCGGTTACGGCGGTCGCAGCGATGCTGATCGGGCATTTGCTTTTCCCCAACACCCTCATTGCCACGGAATTTCCGCTGGTCTTGGGCGCCATATCCATCGTTGCATCCATCATTGCGATCTTTTTTGTCAGACTCGGCAAGAGCGAGTATATCATGGGTGCACTCTATAAAGGCATGTTCGGGGCAGCCATTATGGGCGCGATTGCCTTCTATTATGTCAGCACAAAGTTCTTTACGGAAGAAGTTCTAAAGACAATGACCGGCGGCGTGGGCATTCATTCAAGCATGTCGATTTATTACTGTGCGCTGATCGGTCTCGTTTTAACGGTTGTCATCGTTATCATTACCGAATTTTATACCGGGATCTATTCGCCGGTTAAGGGAATTGCCGAGGCATCAACCACGGGTCATGGAACCAACATCATCGCCGGCCTGGCCGTCAGCATGCAGGCAACGGCCGCACCGGTTCTGTCGATTTGTCTGGCCATCGGACTAGCCTATCATTTTGCAGGGCTTTATGGAATCGCCATATCAGCCATGTCCATGCTTTCCATGACCGGTATGGTTATCGCCATTGACGCCTACGGACCCATCACCGACAATGCCGGTGGTATTGCAGAGATGGCGAATATGGATGAAAGCGTCCGTGCCGTTACGGATCCGCTGGATGCCGTGGGGAACACCACCAAGGCGGTTACCAAAGGTTATGCCATCGGTTCCGCCGGTTTGGCCGCACTGGTTCTTTTTGCAGCGTATGTGCAGGAATTCGCGCTGCACGGTGCCAAGGGAGAGGCCGCCATTCGCTTCGATCTGAGTGACGTCAACGTTATCATCGGTCTTTTCATCGGTGGTTTGCTGCCATATCTCTTTGCTTCCATTGCCATGAAAGCGGTGGGCAATGCCGGCGGCGCCGTGGTGGACGAAGTTAGGCGGCAATTCCGCGAAATTCCGGGAATTATGGAGGGTACCGCCAAACCGGATTATGGCGCATGTGTTGATATCGTCACCAAGTTTGCATTAAAAGAGATGATTTTTCCGGCGCTTTTGCCGGTTGTCGCACCGCTTCTGGTGGGATTTTTCCTCGGCAAAGTTGCTCTGGGCGGTCTCTTGATCGGCAGCATCGTAACCGGTGTATTCGTTGCACTTTCCATGACCACCGGCGGTGCAGCTTGGGACAACGCGAAAAAGTATATTGAAGACGGCCATCTGGGCGGCAAGGGCAGCGATGCACATAAAGCTGCTGTTACCGGCGACACGGTCGGCGATCCATACAAGGATACAGCCGGCCCCGCAGTCAACCCCATGATCAAAATTTTGAACGTGGTTGCACTGCTGATGGTACCGTTCCTGATGTAATTATTATTACGATCACTGGTTCCACATGAAAAGGATCGGCGTAGAAATATGCCGATCCTTTTTTTCATTGCTTGTTATCTGTAAGAGTGGTATATTACTTTTCTGTTTTATAAAGTAAAATAGTAAAATAATTTATGCCTGGTGTTAGAATGTCAAATAAAGCAAGTAAGGAAAAGCCTATTAACAGCGAGCAATTACGAACCTTTGAAGTCGGTGATTTGGCTGTCTACCCGGCCCATGGCGTCGGGAAGATCGAAGCTATTGAAAGTCGTGTGGTCAATGGCGAAACACACGATTTTTACATTATGAAAATCATTGAAAATGGTATGGTCATCATGATCCCCACCTGGAATGTTGCTTCGGTGGGATTGCGGGATGTTATCAGCAAGAAGGAGATCCCGAAAATCATAGAAGTCATGAAAACCAAACATGATTCGAGTACTGACAGCCAGACCTGGAACCGCCGCTACAGAGAATATATGGATAAAATTAAAACCGGTTCTCTGTATGAGGTGGCCGAGGTGTTCAGAGATCTATCCCTCCTGAAGTTGACAAAAGACCTGTCTTTTGGTGAACGAAAGTTATACGATACCGCCCAGAGCCTTCTGGTAAAGGAACTTTCAACAGCGAAAAATATAAAAGAAGAGGCCATGGTATCCGAGATCGAATCCCTGTTCACATCCGATAAATAGTTTTCTCCCAAGTTATGCGCCCAGAAGATGAATTTGCCATTACCGCCGATATATCGGACGCGGCAAAGCGCTTAGACGTTGTTGTGGCGGTTCATCTGCCGGACTGTTCCAGATCATTTGCGTCCACACTGATACAGGCAGGTAAAATAAAGATCGGCGGCGAGAAGAAAAAGCCCGGCTACCGGGTCCGTGCGGGTGACATCATCCATGGTGAGCTGCCGTTGTTCGAGGAACCTGCGTGCAATCCGGAACCGATTTCGCTGAATATTCTTTTCGAGGATGCGCATATCATTGTGGTAAACAAATCGGCCGGGATGGTGGTTCATCCGGCACCCGGCAACTATAGCGGCACACTGGTTCACGGGCTTCTCTACCATTGCCCGGCCTTGGGAGGCATCGGCGGTGAAATGAGACCGGGTATCGTACACCGGCTGGATAAAAACACGTCCGGCGCCATCATCGTTGCTAAAAATCGGACCGTACATGAGCGTTTGAGCCGACAGTTTAAGGCGCGGGAGATCAAAAAGAATTATCTGGGGCTGGTTTACGGCAAGGTGGCATCAGATACCGGAGAAATATCCCTGCCTGTCGGCCGGCATCCGATCCACCGAAAAAAAATGTCGGTTTTCAGCTCGAAAGGGCGGGAAGCGATGACCCTGTGGCGGGTAAAAGAGCGCTTCCAGCATGCAACCCTTTTAAACCTGGATTTGAAAACCGGCAGGACGCACCAGATACGGGTGCATTGTGCCGCCATTCATCATCCCCTGGTGGGGGATACGGTTTATGCCGCAGGCAGGAAACCGGGCGGAACAAAGAAGGGTGATGCCGAAGCCTTGAAATTACTTGGGGCCGCTACCCGGCAGATGCTGCACGCTTACAGGCTCGAATTACGACATCCGGTGACGGATGAGATTGTTTCCTTTACAGCCCCCATCCCGGAAGATATGCAGACCCTTCTTAAAAAACTTTCAACCATCGACTCAGATCAGCCGGAGCAATAACGCTAGTGATAAGAAAATAATAAGAATTATTACTAATGTTTTGGTACGCAAACCCATTCTGCCTTACCTCCTATTTAGCTGAGCTTTTCGCTTCATCCAGCACTTTTCGGACTGTTTCTGCAAAAATATTTCTTG
>CAYTAQ010000114.1:0-13024 GCA_964435695.1 uncultured Desulfobacterales bacterium
TGGCACAAATCTCGCTGACAATATGCCGGGGCTCTCTGCTGATTTCTCGCCCCCGCACCAGGGGAACAACGCAGTAAGTGCAAAAATTATCACACCCTCGCATGATGGTTACAAATTTTGAAATAATATCCGATGAGTTCTCTTCTGAAACCGCTTCAATTTCATCGATCGTATCCGCTAGTTCCACATCGATAATCCGGCACCGGTGGGTCTCAATCCGTGATACGGCGGCAGCCAATCTATCCACCGCCTGGGTTCCGAATACCAAATCAACATGGGGCATCCGTTCAATGATTTTATGTCCTTCCTGCTGTGCGACACACCCTCCCACGCCTACGATCACATGGGGGTTTTTCCTTTTCAGTTTGGCCAGCCTGCCGATGAAGCTGAAAGCCTTTTGTTCCGCCTTTTCCCGAATGGCACACGTATTGGCAATGATAAGATCGGCTTTTTCCGCCGATGACGTCGGCAGATATCCAAGCGGTCTTAACCTTTTAAGAATCACACCGGAGTCATAAACATTCATCTGGCATCCAATAGTATGGATATAAATCTTTTTTTTCTGCATTGACATACTACTTTTTTAGCACCAGCGTATCGATGGTCTTGATGTCTTTGGTTTCAATCCTCACAGCTGCAAAGGTTGCCTTGCCGTACCATGGGATATTTTTTTCCATATAGAGGCTTACTTTCTGGCCGTCGTTCAGAATAACTTGCGCCCGGACCTTATCGTCCTCCACGTAAAAAAAGATAGCGCTTATTTTGAGGAAGTCAATCGACAGCCGTGCCCGGCCCATCTCTCCGGTAATGAAGGTCTGACCATTGCAAGTAAGCTTTTCAAGCGACATGGACACGTCTGACTGGTCGATGAGCATTGCCGTATAGATACGGTTCGGTTCAGGCGTTTCAACAGAATCCTGACCCCCAAAGCTCCCCATGCCAAGTGTGGTGAAACCGATCACAATCAACAGCAATAAATAACACGCTCTCTTCATCTTTCCTCCTGAGTTGAATAAGGCTCCATCATGATGTCGTTTTTGAGCTCATTTAAAACCATCGCTACATCTGTTTCACACCCCGGAGGGATGCTCAGTGAAACAATCCCCAGGCCGGGATCAATCGTCGTTATGCTTACGATACCGTCATATGCTTCAAAAATAAATTTCAAAAAATAAATTTTTCTTCGGTCTACCCGGAAGTATTGCTTTGTCGATTTCATTCTATCTTTACAATTATCACTGTCAACCGTAATTTTTCAACAATAATTCAACGATATTTTATTGAGCAGATGGAAGTTGAAAAATCTTTTCATCACGAAAACACGAAAGGACGAAAACACGAAAAAGAATTTATTAAAATTTCGTGTTTTATATATTTCGTGTTTTCGTGATTTTTTCTATTTTTTTCACTGACATTTACTATCTTTCCGCCACATGGTATATGCCGCTATTATGAAAAAGGTATGGCGACTTCGAACACCTGATGAAAATTTAGCCAAAAGATTACAGGCGGGATTGCGCTGCCACCCTGCCATTGCATCGATACTTATCCACAGGGGTATCCACTCCGCAAGAGAAGCCCGCCGGTTTCTAAACCCAAGCCTGAAACAGCTGCGCTCTCCTTTTGGGATGAAAGATCTGGATGAGGCTGTATCCCGTATCTGTCATGCGGTGATCCATAACCAAAAACTATGGATATTCGGAGACTATGACGTTGACGGCGTAACCGCAACAACACTTTTATATCATTTTTTAGATTACATCGGCGCCGATGTATCCTATTACATCCCCCATCGGATAACGGAAGGATATGGTTTAAAACCCCGTCACATTTCAGAAATTGCCGTCCCGAACCGAATTGATCTCGTTGTAACCGTGGATTGCGGATCGTCAAGCCATGAGGCCGTTACCCTGGCGCAACAAAGCGGCATTGACATCATCATCACCGATCACCATGAGCTTCCCTTAACATTGCCGCCGGCTTTGTCAATCATCAATCCGAAACGACACGATTGCGATGCCGGCTTCCGGAATCTGGCAGGCGTCGGCGTTGCTTTTTATTTTATCGTCGGGATACGCAAAGAGCTGCGCGAAAAAGGGTTTTGGAAAAACAAAAAAGAACCCAATTTAAAAAAGGAATGTGATCTTGTAGCACTGGGTACGGTGGCGGATATGGTGCCGCTCACCGGCGAAAACAGAATTCTGACGAAAATTGGCCTCGATATCCTGAGGACCGGCAATCGAATCGGCATGAATTCCCTGATACAGGCCAGCGGCATTGATAAACAAGCCATTGACACTGAAGACCTCGCCTTCAAGATAGCACCGCGGATTAACGCGGCCGGAAGGATCCGGCATGCCCAAATTGCCGTCCAGCTATTAACCACCTGCGATATCCGGAAAGCATCAAAATCAGCGGATCTGCTTAACCGGTATAATGCCCTGCGCCAGGACGAGGAAAAACGGACCCTGAACGACATCCTGAACCGATTGGAAAAAGACCCGGGTCTGATCTCTCCAAAGTGTATCGTCCTGGCCGGCGACGGATGGCATGAGGGAATACTCGGCATCATCGCCTCCAGACTCTTGCATCTCTATTATAAGCCCGTCATCATTATTTCAGTGGATGGAAATATGGCTAAAGGCTCCGGCAGAAGCGTAACCGGTTTGAACTTGTTTAAAGCGATTTCCGCGTGCGGCGACCTGCTTCTGCACTTTGGCGGACATGCCATGGCAGCCGGCATTCAATTGCATGCAAATAACATCGAGCCATTCAGAGAACGTTTGGGACAAGTGATTATCGCTATGACAGGTCCGGATGATTTTTTCCCGGAGATGGTTATTGACCATGAATTGAATCTGCAGGAAATAACGCCGTCGTTTGCGGATGAAATCGCCGCATTAAAACCATTCGGAAATCAGAATCCGGAGCCGCTTTTTATGGCCCGTAATGTCCATGTGTTATCTTCAGCCATGGTGGGCGGTTCACACAGACGTATGATGCTCTCCCAATCGCCGGACAGCGCTCATGGCGGGGTTGCCGCCATTCACTTCAATGTGGATGCTGATTCCGCCGGCGTCGACTTCTTTTCCAAAATAGCATACAAAATTCAGTGGAACCATTGGAAAGGCAACAGGTCATTGCAACTGGTGGTCGAGGATACAAAATAGGCATCTTCTTCATATCAGGCAGAATTCCCCGAAAGTCATATTTTGCTATAAGTCGCAGGGATACAAGCACCAAAAGCAAAACATGAAACAAGGCCGATGGGTTCTTGCGATCAGGACGTGCTGCTTTTTTAGGATTTCGAATTAAATGGCTTTCCAATTTCTGATTATTTTGAAAGCATTGATATCCTAAAAACACAAAGGCATTAAAAGTTTTTCCGTTGCATGTATATGCCAGAGATCACAGGTTTTGGGAGGTTAATTTTTCGAGCGGCAACCATGTTGTAGCACCAGTCCATGGGAATCATCCGGTTTGCCATGCCACACGGCAATTTTTCATTGATTATTTAAAAGCCAGTTCAAGTTGTTCTATCGCAGCTTTTAGCTTTTTATCTGCTGTCCACAATGGTACACCTGTCAACTGAGCAGATGCTAATAGGTGAACATCGACAAAACCGATACCCTTTCCCATTAGATGATATCGCTCTATAAAAAAAAGAAATTCATCAAATTCAATCGTTACAACCATTTGAAGGGACTGAAGCAAGGATATAATTTCGCCCCTGTTTTTCAAGTTGCCACAGGCGAGTTCGCCGATGATAAATGGGTGGCACATCACTTCTCCATCCATCAACAGCTTTTCAAGCTTTGGATTGCCTTCACGCAAGTGGGCAACCCAAATTGAGGTATCAACTAAGACCATCTTCGTTTGCTAGCCAAATCTTCGTCTTGGAACAGGGCGCAGGTTCTTTTCAGTCCCGCCAAGTTTAGCCAAACGTCTGCTGCTTTCACGGGCAATTAAAGCTTCAAGACCAAGTCGCACTAAAGAGGTTTTCTCTTTAACACCTGTTAACCGTGATGCCTTTTCCAATACTTTATCATCTATGTTTAGTGTCGTTCTCATGCATATTAATATGCATTAAATATACATATATGTCAAATAAAAAAGGTGTAACCAAGTTAAAATAAAAAATCAATCAGCTCGAACTTAAAATGAAATGTGCAGCGACACTTCCAGCCCCTTGTTGGCGGGTCGGGCCGATACCCGGAACCTTAAATTTTCTTTCAATTGATCGATAAATTTTTTATCTTTCGCCTGGTTGTATTTGTGCGCACTGGAAACAGCGCCGTAAATATTCCCCGAATAAAATCCAATCTCCACAAAGGATATAACACCGGCCAGTGCATACAACTCGTGATCAAAGGCCTCATATGCGGCATAAATCAACCCCCCGTTTAAAAGAAACGCCATAAGGGCATCCTGATATCTTCCGCAATAAAGATACCCGCCACCCGGTATTATTGAAAGTATGCCGGCCAATTTAGGCTGCTTTTTTGAGGCGACAGGTCTTTTTTCAAACGCTTCGGTCAGAGCTTCAAGCTGATATTTCTCAGCATTCTTCGAACTGATTTTATCAAAATAGGCCGTCGCCTTTTCCCACTGAGCTGTTTCAAGATAGATCCACCCGATTCGAAAATAGGCTTCATCCCGCATATCCGGGTCATCCGATATGGTGGCCAGGTTGTGAAAATTGGTGACGGCGGAAGCCGTTCTGCCCAGTTTGATATAGATTTCACCAATTCTCAAATAGGCTTGAACGGCATAGGCGCTTTCTTTAAAAGAATCGATAATCGTTGAAAAAGATTGGATGGCAAGATCAAATTGTCCCATGGAAAGATAGCAGAGACCGATTTGATACATGGCGGGTTCCATCCGATCATCTTGCGGGAACAGGAAAATAAATCTTCGATATTCATTCACTGCCGGCATGTAATCTTTGGTGGAAAAAAGATATTCGGCATAATTGAATTGCGTATCTGCTTTTATTTCAATTATCTGATCGCCGCGTGAACTCTGGATAAAGAAAAAAAAAGCCGCAACCACCGCCAGGACGATCCGATGAATATGATAAGATTTTTTCCGGTTTCCCGATTGCCTTATGTGAAAAGGGTTCAAAGGTTCGAGAATTCTAGGATTCAAGTGGGTGATATTTATTTTTTTTGCTGTCACAGCAAATCTTTCTAAGCTCAGGTAGCCGGATATGTTATTGTCCATGGATAAAAATCAACGTTCATGGAACCACCAGAAATCATTGTTGCTCAAGGGATCATAACTATAGGTCTCATTGTTTTTTGTGCGGGTTTCCGACAGGCGTGTTTCGTCTCTCCCGCAGCGAAGCAAGCGGTCGGAAGTCATGATCCATCCCAGCAGATATCCATGTTTTCTGAATGCTTCAATGCTGTATTGGGAGCATGAAGGCATCATGGGGCACCGGTGGCCGTCCCCGGCGGACAAAAATTTCTGGTACATGCGAATCGGAAAGGTTGCGAAGTTCGTCTCGTCATCAATTTTCTGTTGAGGCGACCGGGTTTCACCCGCATACCCCCATTCTGCGCCAATGCATATGAAAATAAATAAATATGCAAAAAATAATAATCGGCGCCAATGCTTTCTGCTGTGTGATCCCCTGCGCTGCGTTTGATTCATATGAACCTTTGATTTTTAGATTGTGAAGACGCCCCGTGCGTGGTGAGCACACGGAGATTCACTTCTGTGTCACTCTTAGGATTTCTTCGAAGGTGGTAATCCCGTCCAGCACCTTTCGTATGCCGTCCTGTCTGAGCGTCACCAGTTTCAGCTTCAAGGCCTCTTCCAAAATACGGTTCGCATCAAAAGATTTCAGGATGAGGCTTTTCAACCTGTGTTCCACAAGCATGATCTCAAATATGCCGATACGGCCCCTGTAACCTGTCTGGAAGCACTTCTCGCATCCTTTTGATTGAAAAATTTTTCCCTGTCGAGCCCTTTCAAGCGGGATGCCGACTCTTTCCAAAATGATATCATCCGGCTCCTGGGGTACTTTGCAGTGCGGACACAGTACGCGTATCAGGCGTTGAGAAACAACGGCAATGACGGAGGAAGAGATTAAAAAGGGTTCGATACCGATATCCACCAACCGGGTAATGGCGCTGGCTGAATCATTGGTATGAAGCGTTGAAAAAACGAGATGGCCGGTAAGTGCCGACTGGACGGCGATTTCTGCTGTTTCATGGTCTCGAATTTCTCCCACCAGTATTACATCCGGGTCCTGTCTGACGATGGATCGCAGGCCGCTGGCAAATGTCAGATTGATCTTTGGATTCACCTGAATCTGACTGATGCCATTAATCTGATACTCAACGGGGTCTTCGATGGTAATGATATTGATATCCGGTGAATTGATGGACGATAAAATCGCATACAAGGTGGTTGTTTTGCCACTGCCGGTGGGACCGGTCATCAGAATGATGCCGTTGGGGGATGTTACCAGATTTTTCAATAGAACAAGATTGTCAGGTGTCAATCCCAAATCGGACATCCTGAGCAGGGAGCTGGATTTATTCAGCAGTCTTAAGACGACCCGCTCTCCAAAAGAAGTCGGAATCGTGGACACACGAACATCGATCTCCTGGTTTCCGATTCTCACTTCCATGCGGCCATCCTGGGGAAGTCGTTTTTCAGCGATGTTCATTTTTGCCATGACCTTGATTCTGGATATCAGGGAGGCCTCGATCCATTTGGGCGGTGACAGCAAATCATACAATATGCCATCCACCCGGTAGCGAACCTTAAAACTGTTCTGGTAGGACTCGATATGGATGTCACTGGCTCTTGCTTTTATCGATTGAGAAAGGATGTGGTTGACCAGCTTGATGATCGGCGCATCACTGGTATTGTCCAGCAGATCCGCTGTCGCTTCTATCTCGCTGATGACCATGCTGTCATTTTCTTCCATATCCTGAACCAGTTGCTGAGCGGAATCCATACCCAAATCATAAGCAATGTTTATGATAGAGAGTATTTCTTCCTTGGTGGACAAAACCATTTGGTATGAATGAACACCGATGATGCCGGCAAGGTCGTCAAGCGGCTGAAATTTAGAGGGGTCGTTTAGCGCCACAATGATCTCCGCTGACGCAGCGGTTTCATCCGCTGGCGTCTGGAAATCCGAAGCCGCGTTCTCATCAAAGCTGCGGCGCTTTTGGTCATTGCTCAGCGGCACCATGAAATATTTTTTCAGAAACTGTATCGGTACCTGTTGCGTAAAATTTTTTGCAATATTTTCCAGCGGCAGTTTCTCCCAAAAGGGAATATCGTACTGAATGCTCAAGGCTTTCAAAAACTGAATTTCTGTTATGATCTTTCGCTGGATCAGTATTTCTCCAATATTACCGCCCTTTTCTTCCTTTGTCTTCAGCGCTTCCGATAAATCAGCTTCTGAAATACCGATATCGTGCTTTAATATATGTGCAAGCTGTTTAAACATGGGTTGGAATTATTTTCTCATATCTACGGTTTACGGCGCCTTTCTTTCAGATGTATCTTCTTCGGCACCGGGTTCATACATCTTGATGCTGCGCTCTTCAGTCTCATCGATGTCTTTCTTTTTTTCGTTATAAACCTGCGTTGCCTCATCAGGGTTTTTGATGACACGCGGTGTTAAAAAGACATACAGGTTGGTCTTTTCCCTTGATTCCGAGTTGGTACGAAAAAGCCACCCCAATATCGGGATGTCGCCCAGACACGGAATTTTGTTAACCGTACGCGAAAAACTGTCATCGATAAGTCCCCCGATCACAATGGTGTTCTGATCATTGACAATGACGGTGGTTTCAATGGTTCGCTTTAAGGTGGTGGGTCTGTCCGCAGCGGTTGATGCCAGTTCGTCCAGTTTGGTTACCTCTTGAAATACATTCAGTCGGACAAACCTGTCCTTGCTGATGTGCGGCGTAATCTTAAGAAGGATGCCGACATCCCGGTACTCATATGAGCTGTAAGTATCCACGCCGCCCTCTGCAGCAGATCGCGTCTGATACGGCACATTTTTGCCCACATTGATCTTGGCCTCTTCATTATCCGTGGTAAGAATCTGCGGCGTTGACAAAATATGGACATCCTTGTCTTTTTTATACGCTTGAACAACCGCCGCCAGACTGGGGAACTTAACACCGCCTATATCGATAAAATTGCTGAAAACACCCAGGGAAAAACCGGCGGGAAAAGATCCGACACCTGTCAGCCCGCCTGAAAGCCCGCCGATGTTACTGTACCCCGGGTCTCCGCCGCTGAACCCGCCGCCGTAATACGCCGGATAATCGTTATAGCCTCCCTCTCCGAGGGCCGTCCATTCTGTTCCGAGATTCAAATCCTTGTCCAGGTTGACCTCCATGATGACACACTCGATGTAAACCATGGATCGTGGAATATCCAGTTTCTCGATGACGCTTTCCAGGAACAGGTAATCCTCCTTTTCCGCTGTAATGATGAGACTGTTGGTTGCTTTATCAGCCGATATCTTAACTTTTGTTGAAATCACCGGAGCTGTTTTTTGGGTGTCTTTTTTGGCACCCTCTTTTGTGGGCAGGTCCTGAAGCACCTTTGCGAGTTCTTCAGCGATTGCATTTTCCAGATAATAGACATGGATCGTTTCCTTACCCTTGGGTGTCTCCTTGTCGAGCATATCAATCATTTTTTTGATTCTGGCTGTATCATCTTTGCTGGCCATGACAATCAGGGTATTGGTGCGTTCATCGGCAACAAAATTGATTTTTTTCTCACTCGCTCCCTTTTTGGCTCCTTTGGCCGAACCCGCGAAAACCGATTCAAGGGTTTTGCCAAGATCTTTTGCATTGGAATACTCGATCGGTATAACGCTCAATTCCTGGCCGATACCCATGACATCGATGGCGTCGAGAATCTTAAGAAGCCGCTGGATATTGGAATATACGTCGGTAACGATCAGCATGTTGGTGGGTGAATAGTCTAAAACCACACTGCTTTTGGAAACAAGCGGTGCAAAAAGTTTCTTGATCTCCGCAGGTTCCGCATACGTTAACGGAATCAGCTGCGTTACCACTTTGTCCGTCGTGCTGCGGGCTTCTTCTTTGATACGGGTTTCAATGTTCTTGGAACGCGCGTCCGGCGATGGAACAATTTTTATAACCCTGCCGGCTTTGACGGTTGTATATCCATGAACCTCCAACACGGATTCAAACACCCTGTAAGCCTCTTGAACGGTGATCTTGGAAGGGGATATAATGGTCACCTTTCCCTTAACGCGCTGATCAATAACGAAATTTTCGCCGGTGAGTTCGCTGATGAATTTGATCAGCACGTTGATATCCACATTGTTGAAATCAATGGAAACAAGTTTCTCGGTATTATCGCTTTGCGTGGATTTCTTTGGAGTGGATTGAGCCGGGCTTGCTGTTTCGGCCATGGCCTGAAAAGGCTGAAACAGCAAAAACAGAATCGAAAGAATCAACATGCACTGTAGGTTTTTATTGAATAATTTCATAATGGTACCATAAATCCTTTTTTCACCGCATTTTCGACACATATCATTCAACCTGATAATCAATGTTTTGCAGCCGTCCCCTTCGTCTGATCTGAACCTGAACATTATTGGCCGACTGAAGGTTTTGATAAAGGCTGAGGGCATCATCCACCGATTCAATTTTTTGCCCGTCGACACCGACAATGACATCTCCGTTCCTGAGTCCCATATCACTGAAAATGGAGCCGGATCGAACACCGGACAGGGTCAGCCCGTCAGGTTTCCCGTCTTTAAAGTGGGGCCGGATCCTTACCTGCTTCATGAGTGTGTTCAGGTTGCCGACAGCCTCTTCAATTTTTTCGCGTTTTAAGGAGATGTTTGAACTATCCGGCTGGATCTCACGCTGGATCTCCTGCTGTCGAGGGCTCGCGCTCCTGACCGCCGGGCCGCTTTCCATCTTCTCCATCTCAAGAATTTCATAATCGTTGTTTACCATCAGCACGACTTTTTCTCTATGGATTTCTTTTATAACGGCATTCTGGACTTGATCGTCAACTTTGTACAAATTTTGTGACCGGTCCTTTGCGTCCTCAATGACGGCATAAGAATCTCCTTCACCGCCGATAACGGTACCCCAAAGTTTCAACTGCAGCTCTGTTTGTTTCAGTTCTTCGACGTCCAGCTTTGCTTCTTCTTTTTGCGGTTCATCGCCCTTGAGGTTAAAAAGATTGCGCTCATTGATGGCATGATAATACGAAAGGGGCCGGACGGCTTCACCATCTTGTACAATTGACGTTTCCTCCGCCGTTAGCTGCGGATGCGCAATTTGGAGTCTTGCCACAGCCGTTTTATAGAAGGCGTCGACACTGAAATAGACTGCGCAGGTAATGAGCAAATAATTGATGATTGTTAAATAGCGTCGCATGAAATCGATTACCTTAAAGAAATCTTCGGTTTTTCAATAGTTCCGTACAGTTTAATCGGCAAGCCGTTGCTTTCATTTTTTTTCTGCTGAAAAAGACTCCCGGGCACCATATTTTTCATATTCGCCAGCAGGCTGTGGTGCAGCTTGACGGTTCCCCTGAAATCTAAAAGACTTTTGGCAAATGGACGTCTGAACCGTATGACGCCGGACAGTTCCCCATCCGCCTGCATTCCAACCGCTTTGCATTGCTTCAATTCCAGTGTTTGTTTGTCGATGACAACGACGGCATCGATTGAACGAAAGTTAATGTTATCAATACCGATATTGATAAGCGGATGGGCGATTTCCACGCTACAGTTTGAAATATTGAGCTGGATATCAGTCTTTCTCTCTATCCCCGTACTGTCCTGATAATGAATGACGCCGTCCAGGTTGCCCAGAATCTTTCTCCCTAAAATTTCCTGAAGCCGTTTCACGTCATCAAGTTTGATATCGTGAATATCGGCATCGACTCTGATAACAGACGGAGGGTTTCCCGGAATCAAATCTATTTTACCCTCTATATCGCCCTGGTAGGCGTTCCCCCTAAACTTAAAGGATTTTTTTTCAGAAAATATCGTTAAATAATCGGGTATGACGACGAACCGATCCAACTCCGCCCACATGTCTTTTTTATAGGATACGCCGACAGTGCGCAACCCTAGCCCTGGAGGAAAAACCGGCCTGATCTGCGCCACGTGCAGTTGATAATCCGGCTGGGATTTTTTCAAAGATGCCGAAATCAAGTCCTTTGCAGCATCCGACGGAAACAAGTAATATAGAAAGAAAGCAATTGCGAAAAAAATATACAGAATATAGAAGAACCATCGTTTCATGTGTTTAGTCGCTTTATATTATCCTTCGAGCGTTTGTACCTGCACAACAGCGTTGAGCCGCTGTTGTGTTTCATCGGGTTTTGTCAAGGAAAGCCTTTTAATCGAGACCATATTCTTTGATGTCTCAATTTTATAAAGATATTGTGTCATTTGTTCCATGGTGATGCCTGTGAGTTTCATTTCAACAAGCGATATTTTATAGGCGCTCTCCTTTTGAACCGTGGTCGAAGGCTTCATGTAGGCAATATTTTCTTTGATGCCCACCTCTCCTGCGAGCATGTCCAAAAAGGAGAAAAGCGTAAACCCTTTGCTGCGTTTTTCAAATCGAAACTTAGACGTATCCGTCCGCCTGTTTAACGCCTCGTATTCCGATTTAAGGATCCGCATCTCCTCCAGATTTTTTATATTGGCTTTCAGGGTTCTGGTAAGGCGTTCCCGTTGATCCATAAATGGGAATACAGCAAGTCTGAGCAGGATAAATAGGCAGATGAAAGCAACGCCCATCCATATTGCCGCTCTTTCCCGCTTGCTCAGCTTCATGGTAATGGTTTTAAAAATCCGCATTAGATGGTAACCTTCAATTTAAAACGAACCCTGTCGCCTGATTTATCCATATTTGCAGAACTGATTGAAACGCTTTTAAAGGCTTCTGCCTTTTCCAGTCTGCTTTTCATGTCATCCACGGCATTAAATGTATCGGTATCGCCTGAAATTAATACACTGTCGGATCCGATAATGATACTGTTCAATGCAACATCGGTCTCACCAGGAATTAATTTGCTGATATCATTTAAAATATCGATTGTATCAATCGATCTTTCACGCATCTCCGGATATAAATCGCTGTTGCGGACTTCTTCCAGTTTGAGGCGCATCTGGTGGAGAGGGTCCACAATTTTTGTTACATCCGGGAAGCTCGATTGAAATATTTCAATAATTTCTTTATGAATACCCTCGGCTTTTTGTTTCATGGAGTAATAGTCGACCATGATATTTGTAAGAAAAAGCGCCCCTATCACAACGGCCAATATACCGGTTTTCAGGATATCTTTTTTGTGTTCCACCCATGCTTTTTGTACAGCAAAGCGGCCCTGCCTGAAATTGAGAACCCCTAACCCGGATATCTCGGCCAAGGCCAGCGAGAGGGCACCGTCCATGTTCGCTGCATTCCACTGTTTTTCGGTTGAATTCAGAGTAACCATTCCCGAATGGGCCATAAGGTCCAGCGGCGTTGCAGGCATGTCCAGCATCTTTTCGATGGTTCCGGTCACAACCGGATTCCGCGATACGGATCCGGACAGGCGAACATCGTCAATTTCATAACGTGTTCCCAAACTTTCTTCCAAGGCCGATAATGTCTGGCGAACACGGGCAATAATGGATCGAATCCCCGTCTCATCCGCTGCCGGCCCGCTGAATGAACGCACGACCACCACCTGACCGGATTGGTTGAGCGTCATCGTTGTCCGGCTTTCATCAATATTCAGCAGCAACCGGGTCTTGGCTTCTTCTGTGAAACGGTTCAGGCATTGTGAAACCGCAAACCCGCTGACCGTAACAATATCCGGTTCGATGCCATAGCTTTTCAGGAGGTTGAGAAATGATTCAAGGCGATGCTTTTCCACGGCGGCCGCCAGAATGCTGCTGGGTTCGCGGCCATCCTTTAAATCCAATAGATTAAAGTCAGCAACAACATCTTCCGGCGCATACGGCAGGGTCGTTTCCAGCTCAAAAGGGAGA
>CAYTAQ010000115.1:0-12569 GCA_964435695.1 uncultured Desulfobacterales bacterium
AGCATCTTCCTTGTAGCTACGGCAACCTCGACAATCGCTCAATTTAGTTTAAGTATCTTTGCAAATCGTGTTACCTTTATTGAACCAATCACTGGAGTTGGATTTCTCACATGGAATATTTTCTGGAGCTATTCCTGGGTGGCCTGACGCGGGGAAGCATTTACGCCCTGATCGCCCTTGGATACACCATGGTGTACGGTATTATTGAACTGATTAACTTCGCTCACGGGGAAATATACATGATCGGCGCATTCACCGCCTTGATTGTCGCCGGGATTTTATCCATGCTGGGGTGGAATCCCATTGCGATACTCATCGTTGCCTCCGTTACCGCTGTCATCTATTCCGCCGCTTATGGATATACCATTGAAAAGATTGCCTACAAGCCCCTTCGTCAGGCCCCAAGGCTTTCGGCGCTCATCAGTGCCATCGGCATGTCCATGTTTCTTCAATACTATGTTTTATTGTCCCAGACATCCAATTTCCTGCCCTTTCCCAGCTTGATTCCCGAATTTAAATTCATGGAACCCATCGAGCACCTGGTTCAACCTTCTGAAATCGTAATTTACATCACTACGGCTGTTGTTATGGTCCTGCTGACGTTCCTGATTAAATTCACAAAAATCGGAAAGGCCATGCGTGCAACATCCCAAGATCGCGACATGGCCATGCTGGTGGGTGTCGACGTCGACAAGGTCATATCCGTTACATTTATCGTCGGCTCGGCAACCGCCGCCCTGGGGGGCGTGCTGATTGCTTCTCATACCGGGCAGATCAACTATTATATCGGATTTATCGCCGGTATTAAGGCTTTTGTAGCCGCCGTTCTCGGTGGAATCGGCAGCATGCCGGGGGCCGTATTGGGCAGCCTGGTTCTGGGAATGTCCGAAAGTTTTTTTACCGGATATATTTCCAGTGATTATGAAGACGTGTTTGCATTCCTCTTTTTGGTTTTCACCCTGATATTCCGGCCGTCCGGAATATTGGGAAGAGCCGATACGGATAAAGTATAATGCATTATGTTTTAAGCCTTACCTTTTAGATTTTAGCTTAAAAATTTGATAAAATAACATAGTAAAGACAACATATGTTTAAATTAAATGAAATAAAAAAATCAGTTCTCGTGTCGCTGTGGTTTATGTTTCTGACATTCCCGATCATGGTCATCCGAGTCAATACCATATACAAAACCATCGAATGGCGGTGGGAGCGTATGGCCATGGTAGGTATCGGCGCATTTATCCTCTCCTTTGTCTGGCGATACCTCATCAAACGGAAGGAAACCGGGAAAAAGAAAGAAGATGCAAGCGAACTCGATCATGTTTCAATTTTTCATCGCGTATTGAAAGACAAAAAAATCTATATCCCTTCCCTGATAGGCGTATCGATTTTTGTGGTGCTTTTTCCCTTTGTGTTTTCAATGTATCAGACCAATATTATGACCACGGCGCTCATCTATGTCGTTGTCGGTCTCGGCCTGAACATCGTTGTCGGTCTTGCCGGCCTTCTGGACCTGGGATACGTCGCATTTTATGCTGTCGGTGCTTACAGCTACGCGCTTATAAACTATCATTTCGGTCTGGGTTTCTGGACCCTACTCCCTGTCGGAGCCGCTCTAGGCTTTTTTTTCGGCATTATTCTGGGTTTTCCTGTTCTACGATTGCGCGGGGACTATCTGGCCATCGTCACCCTTGGATTCGGTGAGATCATTCGGCTTATCCTGGAAAACTGGAACGATTTCTCATTTGGTCCCAGCGGTATTGCCAACATTCCCCGACCCGGATTATTCGGCATCAATCTGTCGCTGCACCAGAATATTATTTACATGTACTTTTTGACGATCGCGCTGGCCCTGTTTACTATCTTTGTCGTTCGGCGTCTCCAGAATTCCCGGCTTGGGAGAGCTTGGATCGCCCTCAGGGAAGATGAAGTGGCCTGCCAGGCCATGGGCATCGACAAAACAAAAACCAAGCTCAGTGCGTTCGCACTCGGCGCCACATGGGCAGGTATGGGCGGCGTGGTCTTTGCAGCCAAGACCACCTTTATCAACCCTGCCAGCTTCACCATATGGGAATCCATCATCATTCTCTGCGTTGTCGTCCTGGGTGGCATGGGATCGATTATAGGTGTCATATTCGGCGCGCTGGTTCTAATTTTGCTGCCCGAATATCTCCGGGCATTTTCAGAATACCGGATGCTTTTATTCGGCGTGATTCTGGTGCTCATGATGGTGTTCAGGCCCGGCGGCATTGTCAGTGATGTTCGCAGAACGTATAAATTCCACGGATTAAAAAACGATAAAAAGTTTGGATCATAATGGAACCAATCCTCGAAGTAAACCAATTAACAAAGGATTTCGGAGGCCTTAGGGCACTTGACCGTATCGATCTGAAGGTGAATAACGGCGAAATTGTCGCGCTTATCGGTCCCAACGGTGCCGGAAAGACGACATTCTTCAATTGCATTACCGGGATCTACCGACCGACCCGGGGAGACATGATCATCTCTCCCAAGGGAAAAAAGAAAAAGAAATTAAACGGCTTGAAACCGAATCATGTGACGGAGTGCGGCCTCGCACGTACCTTTCAGAATATACGCCTGTTTCAAAATATGACGGTTTTGGAAAATGTCATGATCGGCCGTCACTGCAGAATGTCCGCCGGTATACCGGGTGCGATCTTAAGAAATCCTCGAACCGTAAGAGAAGAACAGAAAGTGGTTGAGGACAGCTACCGGATGCTCGAAAAAATCGGTCTGGAAAAATTCGTAAATGAATATGCAAAAAATCTTCCCTACGGCGCCCAGCGACGGCTCGAAATTGCCAGGGCCATGGCAACCGACCCTTTTATTCTCCTATTGGACGAGCCTGCCGCCGGCATGAATGTCCGGGAAACCAAAGAGCTGGACGCACTCATCGTGCGGATTCGTGATCAGGAAGGGATCTCCATCCTCCTCATCGAACATGACATGAAACTGGTGATGAGTCTTTCCGATCGCATCTATGTTGTGGATTACGGGAAAAAGATCGCAGAGGGAACTCCGCTGGAGATCAAGAATAATCCTGCAGTAATCAAGGCATACCTGGGAGAAGAAGTGGATGCTTGAAGCCAAAAATATCAAAACCTACTACGGTAATATTCAGGCACTGAAAGGGGTGAGTATCGAAATCTCCGAGGGAGAGATCATTACATTGATCGGTGCCAACGGCGCCGGTAAAACTACGATCCTCATGTCCATATCCGGGATTGTCCCTCCACGATCCGGCGAAATCCTTTTTTGGGGAGAACCGATCCAGGATCTCTCACCCAATAAAATCGTCGCCCTCGGTATCAGCCAGGTCCCTGAAGGACGCCGTATTTTCCCTTATTTGACGGTAACGGAAAATCTCGACATGGGTGCTTTTTTGAGAAACGATACAACTGAAATCAAAAAGGATATAGCCTATATCTTTGACCTCTTTCCCATACTTGCCCAAAGGCGCAACCAGACAGGCGGAACCCTCAGCGGCGGTGAACAACAGATGCTGGCAGTGGCAAGGGCATTGATGGCGAGACCGCGGCTGCTGCTGCTCGATGAACCATCGCTTGGGTTGGCGCCGCTGGTGGTCAAGCAGATATTTGAAATCATAAAAAAAATCAACACGGAAAACAAAACAACGATCTTTCTGGTGGAACAGAATGCCAATCTGGCCTTAAAGGTGGCCCACCGGGGATATGTCATGGAAAACGGGCTGATCACCCTTGCCGACACGAGTCAAAACCTGCTGGCCAACGAAAAAGTGAAGAAGGCCTATCTCGGGATGTAGCAGGACCAACGCGTTGCGGGTTCCGTGTTGCGAGTTGCCGGTGTCAGGAGGTTATGCTGACACCTGAACCCGGAAGCCTGACATCTTTTTCTCTCGACCGTCCATATCACAGCATCAGATGTTAGCCTTCTCTATTCCTTGCCATGCCGACATTGGGTCGACGGACCTGACAATATGCATACCGGCATCCGCTAGATATCTTTTTGAGCATCGATGAGCCGATCACTGAGACGCACCGGGATTGGACTGTTTCCTCAGAGTTGTAAGGGTACCCCGGAGGCGAGCTCGTTTTTTCACCTTTAAAGAAAAAAGCGGCGCCATTAATCGTTCATCCGCCCGCAATCAACGGAATTAAATATATCTTGGAATGGTCCGATATTTTATAACTATCGAAATTCGGCTTTGATACATAGTGATCATTGACTCTCACGACCACATAAGGATACGCGTCGGGCATTTCTTTCAATAGATCGGCAACGGTCATCCCTTCATGCCAGGGCAATGCTTCATTGTTCAGGAAAATCATGCCTCCACGCCATTGGCCTTTAGAACATCCAACACTGCCGGAAAATCGATGCCCAACCGTTTCACGGTTTCCATTGTCGGAATACCGTCGCGGGTCCATCCTCTGCGCTTGTAGACCGCATCCTTCAGTTTCTCATACTGCGCTTCCCGCAATTCTCTTAAAATTGCCACTTTCTCTGCTGTCGTTTTTCCATCAATATTGATGCTGTATGTTTCCACCAGCTGTCCGTCATATCGGTCCTTTCTCGATTCATATTCCTCTTCCGTCACCGGTCCGACAGCACGGTAGGGAAGGCTGTCGTGCTCACGCGTACCGAATCCCATACGCAGGTTAAAAATACGCTGAAAATTGTACACTGCTTCACTCATGGCGATCAAATCATCGGGAATCACCTTTCTACCGGTAACGGCGCTGAAATATTCTGCATACCATTTTACATGTTTCATGACCTTTGCAGGCTCCGCCGTATCCTTGTTGTCCTCCGGTACAATATCATTCCAGGGAAGCTTACAGAGTCCGCACAGGCTGAACCAGGTCCGAAACATGGGGAACCAGTGCAGTGCCTCGGCTTTCTGTTCGAATGTGGGCATAAAATTGTGCACCATGTCGAGAAAAATCAACCAGGCTTCATCATGCTGGGGTCCCTTGAGGGCCATGCCGTACCCCCCTTGCTGGGCAAGGGATTCCTTGGTCATGTATTCAGAGAACTCAAGCCCTTTGGCCTCCATGCCGATGTCCTGCATGATGGCGGCATCCGCTCCGAAATCTTCGGCAAAAAGCTTCTTCATCCGTCGAACACCCTGTCCTGCAATTTTACCGAAGCCTTCTCCAGCAGCCATCTGATGAATAAGCGTCAGGGCCGTATCCCGGTTTCCGAAATGAAGATCCAGACCCCCTGTGTGGGTTTCATTGATCAAGCCCATTTCAAAGCATTCCATGACGAATGCAATGCCGGTTCCCACGGATATGGTATCCAATCCATAGGCATCACAGTAAAAATTCATTTCCAAAATCGTATAGGGATCAAATATACCCAGATTCGAGCCGCAGCCGGCGATGGTTTCATATTCAGGGCCGTCCACAAAAACCTTTTTACCCTTGTATGGACCCGTCAAGGGGATAAAGTCCCTGACACCATGCGAACAGGCAACCGTGCATCCCATCCAGCATCCATCAAAGCCCGGATCAAAAATATTTCTGTAAACATCCTTGCCCACAAGGTTCGCACCTTTATGCTGGCCGAACTTAAAGTTATGCGTCGGCAACAAATCGAAATCATTCATAATAGGCACAAGATGGGTTGTGCCGATCTTCGCCATTTCATTCTGTTTGGGATCCAGTTCGACCATCTCCCTGGAATAGCTCTTGGCAACCGCCTTCAGGGTTTCTTTGTCGGCAGGTTGATTGGTATCCAAAGAAACCGACGCCCATCTGGCAACAATGGCCTTGATGCCCTTGTCCTTGAATACGGTTCCCAGTCCCCCGCGGCCGGCTTGCTTATACCGCGCCCGCTTGCGCTTTGTATCATACCAGGTAAAATTCAGACAGCCCAACAGCGTATGCTTTGCACCGGGTCCTGACGAAACCACCGACACGCTTCGGGGGGCATCTTTTCCAAAATACTGCGTCAACACGGATGATATTTCATATGAATCTTCAGGCAAGTCTTTGGCAATAAAAATGGTGACCCGCTGATCCACACCATCAATAAAAATCACAACGTCCCGGTCTGACTTTCCTTGAATCGCCAGCGCGTCGAATCCTGAAAATTTCAAATATGGCCCGAAGTATCCACCGACATTGGAATCCATGACCGATCCGGTCAGCGGCGAAAGCGATGTCACCACACTTTTTCCGGATCCCGGGTAGGAAGGCGTCCCCCCCATCGGGCCGGATGCAATGCAAACGGCATTTTCAGGATCCGACCAGCGGGTATCCGGCGTAACCGCCTGCCACAGCAGCCACAAATCAAATCCTTTCCCACCGATAAATTTATGCTTCATTTCATCCGTCACCGGCTTGATGGAAATTTCCGGTTTGGCAATATCGATGGCAAGGGTCTGGTTGGCATAGCCCTTTTCGATTTCGGGCCGGTCATATTGAAGCGACGTTAATTCTGTTAACTCTGGTTTGGACATCTTTTGTTTCCTTTTTTTTATTGAATATCTCGGTTATTGCTTTTTGCAAGACCATCAATTTTCCCTTGCACCGTATCAGGAATCGTCGTTCATCGCAAGCTATTGCCTTCCGCTGTTTTATCTTTAGTGCTGAAATAAAACGCTGAATTCGGAGAGCCTTGACGTGGATAATCGAACCCTTTTAAACAGATCGATCCGCGATTTGGTGATTTTGAAATATTTTTGCAGAGTAATTATTCTCTTATGTTGGTTTGGGTGCGGTTGTGATCTCCAAAGGGCATCTAAAGCGGGCATGCTACCAAAATTTGGTGTGGTTTGACCTCAATTTTTTAGAAACTTAACAACTTAAGAGCGACTCCCTTCTGCCTCCAAACGGCGTGACAAGCTTCTCCCAACCATTTAAAATTGCAGAAATGGCCTTACAGCAAAAATTTTCTTGACAAAATAAATGCGTTGAATTATGTTGGCGCTGTAATAACGTTACAACAATTTAAATGTTGAGGGTGGGATGAAGTTTAAGCTCAATAAAATTGCTTCGATTCAAATGGGTTATTCATTCCGGACGCGCCTTGATTTTATGGATCAGGGCCAAATCGCGGTTGTTCAAATGAAGGACCTGAACGGCGAAAACATCGTCGACTGTAAAAACCTGATGCGGGTGGGCATGAATACCGTCAAGGAACATCACCTTGTGCGACCCGGGGATATTGTTTTTCGTTCTCGCGGTCAGGTGACCACGGCTGCAATTCTAGTAGAAAATCCAGGACCGGCTGTCGTGGCAGCACCCCTTCTGAGAATCCGTGTCGATCAAAACGTCGTGCTGTCGAACTATCTGGTCTGGTATATCAATCAGCCTTCCCCTCAGGCCCTTCTGGCAAGCAGAGCTAAAGGCACCTCCCTTAAAATGATCAGTAAGCAGGCACTGGAAAGCCTTGAGATAACCATTCCCCCACTAGAAAAACAGCGTGTAATTGCTGAGCTGGCCGTCTTGGCCAATGAAGAACAGCGCCTGATAAAAAAGATTGCCGGCCGCCGGAGCGACTACATTTCTACAAAGTTGATGCGACTGGCTGTCGGCGATACGCTTGGACACGAATAGATATGAATTGATTTTTCAAAGGAAAATGAAATGAATCCAAAAATCGACCAGAAAGACATCAACAACGCGGCCTGGGCCGTATGCGACACCTTCCGTGGGGTGATGGACGCAGCCGGATACAAGGACTACATCCTGGCCATGCTGTTTGTGAAATACATCTCGGATGTCTGGAAAGACCACTACGAGGAATATCGACGACAATATGGCGATGACGACGCACGCATACGCCGCAAACTGAAACGCGAGCGCTTCGTGCTGCCCATGGCTGAACTGAAAAATGATGAAACCGGCGAAGTCGAAGACCACTTCCAGGCTGACGTTTATAGTTTGTATGAACGGCGCAACGCCGACAATATCGGCGAACTAATCAACATCACCCTGGATGCCATCGAAGAGGCCAACAAGGTCAAGCTCGAAGGAGTGTTCCGCAATATCGATTTCAACAGCGAGGCCAACCTCGGCAAGACCAGGGACCGCAACCGACGCCTGAAACTGATGCTGGAGGATTTTCACAAACCACAACTAGACATGAGCCCCAGCCGGGTCTCGGAAGATGTCATCGGCAATACTTACATCTACCTGATCGAACGCTTTGCCTCGGATGCCGGCAAAAAAGCGGGTGAATTCTACACGCCTCACAAAGTATCGGCGTTGGTGGCCAAACTGGCCGGTCCTAAATCGGGTGACCGCATCTGCGATCCGGCCTGTGGGTCGGGCGGGTTGCTGATTGAGGCGGCCCGCGAGGTGGGCGACGGCAACTACGCCCTGTTTGGAATGGAGGTCAATGGTAGTACCTGGGCGCTGGCCCGAATGAACATGTTTCTGCACAAGGCAGACAGCGCTCGCATTGAGTGGTGCAACACCCTCACCAGCCCGGGTCTGGTGGAAAACGACCGATTGATGAAGTTCAACATCGTGGTGGCCAATCCGCCCTTTTCCCTTAAAAAATGGGGCGCTGAGAAAGCCGGGAGCGACCGCTTCAACCGCTTCTGGCGCGGTGTGCCACCCAAATCCAAAGGCGACTGGGCTTTTATCAGTCACATGGTCGAAGCGGCTCTGGAAAAAGAGAGTCGCGTCTCCGTGGTGGTACCCCACGGTGTGCTGTTCCGGGGCGCAGCCGAGGGCCGCATCCGGCAGAAAATGATCGAGGAAAATCTGCTCGACACTGTGGTCGGCCTGCCGGGGAATCTCTTTCCCACCACCTCCATTCCCGTGGCCATCCTGGTTTTTGACCGCAGCCGGGAAAAGGGCGGGGCCAACCAGCACCGCAAGAACGTGCTTTTTGTGGACGCCAGCCGCGAGTATTTGCCCGGCAAGAATCAGAACGCTCTTTCTGATGCGCATATCGAAAAAATTCTGGCTGCCGTCAAAGCCCGCAAGGATGTGGACAAATACGCCCATGTAGCCACCTTCGATGAGATCAAGGGAAACGACTTCAACCTCAACATCCCCCGTTATGTGGATACCTTTGAAGAGGAAGAGGAGATCGACATCGATGCGGTTCAAAAGGAGATCGACATTCTGGAAAAGGAACTGGCAGCGGTGCGAGCCAGGATGTCCGCCAAGCTCAAGGAGATTGAGCGATGACACGGAAAAAGTCAAAGAATACAAGAGGGGCCGAATCCGGGTTCCAATTGCCCGAGCAGAGCCAATTTCTGCTCTATACGACAGAAGACGGCCAAAAACGTATCGAGGTGCGCCTGGACAACGAATCCGTTTGGTTGACCCAAATCGGAATGGCGGAACTTTTCAAAACCACAGTCGCCAATATCAACATCCATCTGAAAAACATCTATGAGGAAGGGGAACTTTCGGAACCGGCAACTATTAAGGAATACTTAATAGTTCGCCAGGAAGGCCAACGCCGGGTCCGCCGTTCGGTCAAGCACTATAATCTTGAAGCTATTCTATCCGTGGGGTATCGCGTCAAATCCCTTCGCGGCACACAGTTTCGGCAATGGGCTACCGAGCGGCTCAAGGAGTATATCGTCAAAGGCTTTACCATGGATGACGAGCGGCTGAAAAATCCGCCCGTGGCCGGCTCGGCCGTTCCGGATTATTTCGACGAGATGCTGGCGCGCATCCGCGACATACGCGCCAGCGAGCGACGGATGTATCTGAGGGTCAAGGATATTTTTGCCGTGGCAGGCGACTATGATCCTTCCTGGTCCGAGACCACCAAATTTTTCAGCGTCATCCAGAACAAGCTGCACTATGCCGCTACCGGCCTGACCGCCGCGGAATTGATCCAAAGCCGTTCAGACCACACCCTTCCCAACATGGGCCTGACCAGTTGGAAGGCGGGCGAAGTGCGCAAAACCGATGTGACCATTGCCAAGAACTATCTCAATGAGGATGAAATCGACGAATTGAACCGCATCGTGATCATGTGGCTGGATTTTGCCGAAGACCAGGCCCGCCGCCGCAAACAGGTGTTCATGAAGGACTGGGAGGAGAAGCTGGATGAGTTCTTAAAATTCAACGAACGCCGGGTGCTGCCCCATGCCGGCAGCGTGGGTAAAAAGGATGCAGAGGAACATGCCCGACTGGAGTATGATAGATTTGCACGGCGTCGCAGAGAGTATAAGGAGGCTGTTGGAGAAGCGGAAAGTATTAAGGCCTTGGAGGTGGCGGCCGGGCAGTTGGCGAAACCGGAAAAAGAGAACCGCAAATGAATGATAGTAGACCAGAATTGCTGAAAAATTTTCGGCGCCTGAGTTGGGCGTTACATGGACTTACGATAAATTAGATCTGGAAGAAAGTTAATTGTTGAGAATGAGTGATGATATGCTAAAAGACTGGAAAAACATAAACGCTAATGAAATATTCGATATCCAAGGTGGTTACGCTTTTAAAAGTGATGATACGACTGCTGAAGGCGCAAGATGGTTAAAAATTGCAAATGTTGGGATTGGAAAGGTTTTGTGGGATGAAGAAAGTTTTCTTCCTTTTAACTATTTAAACGAGTACAAAATATTTTGTCTGCGCAATGGAGATTTAGTCGTTGCGATGACTCGTCCGCTACTCAATAGCAAACTAAAAATTGCAAAAATTACGGACTCCGACACTCCATGCCTCTTAAATCAAAGAGTTGGGAGGATAGTTAGGCAGGAATGCATATTTAGTGATTATTTATTTCATATACTCCGCACTGAAAAAATTGCTTACCAACTTGAATCAGACCTTCGTGGAACAGATCCCCCCAATTTAAGTATCAAAACTTTTAATGGGATCAAAATACTGCTTCCCCCCCTTCCCGAACAAATCGCCATCGCCGATCTGCTTTCGACCTGGGATGAGGCCATTGAAAAAACCGATCGGCTGATCGCGACGAAGAAGAGGCGCTTGTTGGCATATAGTCAGCTGTTGTTTGATAGAGCGCAGATTGGAAAAAAGAATGGCTGGAAAGTAATCAAACTTAAAAATATTCTTGCAGAGCATGGAGATAAGAGCACCGGAAAGGAAAAAGTGTTCTCGGTTTCGGTACATAAAGGCCTTGTGAATCAGACAAAGCACCTTGGGCGCTCTTTTTCTGCCGCAAATACCGACAACTATAACCTTGTTCATTATGGAGATATTGTTTACACCAAAAGCCCAACAGGTGATTTCCCTTACGGAATTGTAAAGCAAAGTACGATAGACGATGTTATCGTTTCTCCTTTATATGGCGTTTTTTCACCGCAAACGATAGAACTTGGTACGATTCTGGATTTTTATTTTGAATCTCCATTGAATGCCAGAAACTACTTGCATCCGATTACCCAGAAAGGTGCAAAAAACACCATAAATATTACGAACAAGATTTTTCTATCCGCTAAATTACATCTACCGTTATCACCAAAAGAGCAGAAAAGTATTTCTAAATTTGTTGTGACTACTCGCCAGGAAATCGACCTGCTGAAAAAGCAGGCTAACGCCTTCCGCAAGCAGAAACGCGGCCTGATGCAGAAATTGCTGACCGGCCAGTGGCGGGTAAAGGTGGCGCAGTGATGGTTTATGGACGACATGGACTGAGTGAACTTGATGGACTGTGTGGACGGCTTGCACCCTATACTTTTGGAGCAGGTGATGAGTGAAAAAGAGCCTTTGATTCCGAAGCATGGTGGTTACCGCAAGCTGAAAAGCTTTCAGATGGCGCAGCTCGTTTATGACCTGACGGTGCGGTTTTGCGAGCGCTATGTGGACCGCTTCAGCCGTACGCGCGATCAGATGGTTCAGGCGGCGCGCAGCGGCGTGCAGAATATCGCCGAAGGCAGCCAGGCATCGGGGACATCGAAGAAAACCGAGCTGAAGCTGACCAACGTGGCCCGAGCCAGTTTGGAAGAATTGCGCCTGGACTATGAAGATTTTCTCAGGCAGCGCGGGCTGCCGGTTTGGCCGCAGGAAGACCCGCGCCGGGCAATGCTGATTGCCCGGCGGTGCGCAACCGCCGATAAAGTGGCGCAGTGGGTGAAAGAAGTGCATGATGGGCGACATGGACTTGGTGGACCGTCCACATCGTCCATGCAGTCCATGTCGTCCACTGGTAGTAATTCGTCCACTCCGTCTACCTACCCTGAAATCGCGGCCAATGCCGCCTTGGTACTGATTGCTGTGGCATGCAGCCTGCTCGACCGCCAGATTGCCGCTCAATCGAGCGCCTTCGAGCAGGAGGGTGGCTTTACCGAACGGCTGTACCGCGTAAGAACCGCCAGGAGAAAACGATGAACGGATTTAAATTCAACGAAAAATACCTTTCCCAGATCCCGGCCCTGCAACTGCTCATCAGCCTCGGTTATCGCTATCTTTCCCCATCGGAAGCCCTGGCCCAGCGCCAGGAAAAGGCCGGCAATGTGCTGCTGGAAAATATCCTGCGCGAGCAGCTCAAGCAGATCAACCGCATCCGGTACAAAGGGCGGGAATTCTTGTTCAGCGAGGAGAATATCCAGAGCGCCATCCAGAAGCTGAAAAATGTCCAATATGACGGCCTGCTGCGCACCAACGAAGTAATCTATGACCTGA
>CAYTAQ010000116.1:0-12537 GCA_964435695.1 uncultured Desulfobacterales bacterium
ACCATGAGCACTTCAACGCGGTTGCAGGTCGAAAAAATGAGGACCTCATGGATGGCCTCACGTTGGCTTAACGACCGCAAGGCGGCAGTGGTGTCGTCTTTTGAAAAGGCAATGCATTCCCTGAGTTCTACCGGTGCAGTGTCGTGGTTGAGTCCTAATAAGACGATGTCAGGCATTCTAATATTCTTACCACTTCGTAAATTGGCCGTGGTGTCCTTTTAACATGAAATTGACGCCGAAAAACGTAAACATGAGCACGGCAAACCCGACGATTGACATGATTGCCGCCTTCCGGCCCCGCCATCCCAAGCTGATACGTCCATGAAGCAGGGCAGCATACAACAGCCAGGTTATGCCCGACCAGATTTCTTTGGGGTCCCAGCTCCAGAATTTGCCCCAGATCGATTTTGCGTAGGCAAACCCGGTGATGAGCCCGATGGTGAGCATGGTAAAGCCGACCACGATGCATGCATATCCTGTGGTGTCGATGCGTTCAAGGGCCGGCAGGCGTCGAAAAAAGAAACCGCGTTTTTTGTGTTTAATGGTCCGTTCCTGCATCAGATAAAAGACGCCGAGCCCACAGGCAAGGGCAAAGGCCGCATCGCCCAGAAATATCGCGATAATGTGGAAAAAGAACCATACGCTGTTAAAGATGGTTTTCGTATGTGCCGGTGCTGTTGATAAAAAGGACGCCGCAATCATGATCAATGCGGCAAGCGGTGCGGCCAAAACACCCAGAATCTTCAGGCGAAATTTGTACTGAAACCCTATAAAGATTCCGGCGGTGGCCCAGCTTGCAATGGACAATGTTTCCCGAAGATTATTGACGGGGATCTGCCCGCAAGTGACAAAACCATAAGCGATGGTGAAGGTGTGCAGCAAGACGCCTGCCATCATCATGTAAAACCCGGTTTGATCCCAATAGGGTTTCTGCTGAAATAAAAATAAGATATATCCCATGGCGCCAAGGAGGTAAAAAAGGATGACAATGTTGGTTATGGTATTCATCTGTTATCCTGCCGGGCGGATTTTTGGTGTCTTTGCCTGTTCCATTAATGCATGGAATGAATAACCGGGACCGAGTATTTTCAATAGGGTTGCATCGATGGCGGCCACATTCCGCTCTGTGATCATGTCGAGGAGATTGCTGTGAATAATTTTTTGAAAAAGGAGTTTGTGCTGTTCCGGCGCGTGGGTTTCCTGTAACAACCGGCGGCGGACAGCGCCCATGAGTTGCAGAAAGACGCCATATTCTTCACCGTACTGTTTCTCGATATCTTGGCGCAGCTTTTTGGCAAATGCGGGGCTGTTGCCGGCGGTCGATATGGCAATGACCAGATCCCCCCGCTGAACAATAGAGGGGAGGATAAAATTACAGACCGCCGGCCTGTCGGCAATATTGCATAACAGGTTACATTTTTCTGCATCCTGGCTGAGCTGTTGATTCAATCGCTCATCGTTGGTGGCTCCAATAATGAGGAACCTACCGTTCAGGTCGGATGATCTGTAAGCACGTATTTTAAGTGTGATAAGCGCCTCTTGGGATAACCGTTTCAATGTTTCGGTTGCATTGATGCTCACGACCGTGACCAACGCACCGCATTCGAGCAGCGTTTCAACTTTTCGGGTGCCGACGCAGCCCCCGCCGACGACCAGACAGCTGCGCCCTTTGATGTCCAGAAAAACAGGATAATAACGCATCTTCATATAAGCAATAAATCCGAGGTTGTTTGAATGCCGGGAATCTCTTACACTTCTATTCTCATGAGGTCTTCTGCAATCAGCAGGGGGCCCGCGTATGTCCTGCGGCACTGGGCCGTCAAGTCAACCTGGTCGCATTCGGGGTACAAATGCGTGAGCACCAATTTTTTTACCTTGGCGCGCGCCGCCATGTCACCGGCCAGTGACGGTGTCAGATGCCCCGGGGTTTTTAATGCATCCGGCATTGCCGATTCACAGATGAGAAGATCGGCCCCCGCCGCCAGAGAAACCAGGTTTTCGGTGGCATCGGTATCTCCTGAATAGACGATTGATTTGCCGTCAGAATCCGTTATGCGGTACCCAATACTCTCTTGCCGGTGTTTCATGGGCAATGTTTCCACCATAAAAGATGCAAATTGCCGACTGTCCGGCCCGTTGTTATCAAGCTCGACAATGCGCATCATCCCTTCGGGCAGTTCCACGTACTCGCCGTATACGGCTTTCAGTCCATTGAAAAAATGTCGAAATCCATTTCCCGCGCCGATGGTAAGCAACGCGTTCCTTTTGTTGCTGTCCGGATATTTGGTGGCAAAAATGAAGGGAACCAGTTCTGCGGTGTGGTCCGGATGAAAATGGCTATAAAAAATAAAATCGACATCAAATATCTCGATGCCGGCCTCCAAAAGACGATGCATGGTGCCCGGCCCGGAATCAAAAAGGAGTTTTGTCGCACCGATTTTTATGAGGACGGCGCATGCACTGCGCTTTAGAGAGGGCACACATGTGCCGGATCCGAGTATGGTCACGGAGGTCGGGTTCATTTAATTTCGCCGGCAGGAGCTTGCCTTGTTTTGGTTTTGAATTGGCTCATGATCCAGCGGACGACCTTGCTGTCATCTTTATGGTCAATGAGCGGCCTCAGCCTGGCGAGGTCGATCTCAGCCCGTGCCATGGCTTTATGACCGCCGGCAGATCCGAATTCAGCGAATCCCTGTTCCGCAATTTTGCCGGCATTCTTGCGCAGGCCGTCACTTCTGAAAATAATGACCAATTTTTTCTGGTGGTATCCGGCAACGATACTCCATTTGATGGAACTGATTTTTAAAAAGAAATCCGCAATGAGGACACAGATGTCGGGATTGGGTACCAGTCCCAGAAATACAAAAACTTTTCCTTTTCGAACACGTCTGTTTTCAAGTGCTTTTTTAAAGTATTTCAAATAGTCCGGTCTGATTTCTGATTGCTCGATCTTTCTGACCAGGTGTTTGTTGGCATGGCGGAACAGGTATTGAAAGGAACGCACATCTTCGGCCAGCGCATGTTGTTCAAAATTACTGGTATCGGTTTTGATGCCGAGCAGCAGCGCCGTGGCCAGCTTGGTGGCCGGCTTGATTTTCGCAGCCCTTAAATATTCCGTCATAATGCTGGAGGTGGCGCCGTATTTGGGCCTGATATCCTGAAAGGGTACCTTGCTGCCGCTGTCGGGATGGTGGTCGATGACCAGAGCAACGACAAACTTTTCAAACAATGTATTGTGGGAGGGCTGCGAGTCCACCATCACAAACCGATTAAAGCGCGTTTCATCCAGATCCTTGATATGGGTGAGCTTGACACCCAGAAGGTCAACCATGGCGCAGTTGTCGGGTCGATCGATGACATTGATATTGGAAATGGCGATATTGCTCACCTTGCGCCATAAAAGACGCTTGACGGCCATGGCGCTTGCAATGGCATCCGGGTCCGCATTGATCAGGATGAGCACCCGGTCGTCTGATTTGAATTGTTTGTAAAATTCGCGGACTTTATCTTTTGCTGCTAAAAGCATATGTGTTTTCACCGTATTGCAATGGTTCACTCTTTTTTGACATTCCGCAACCGTATGATGAGTTGCTGAATATATCAATAATAAAATTGTAAGACCGGCAAAGCAAATTCCCTCTGGGGCTAAATCAAAACCGGGCCCTCCGGACCCTGATTTTTACGCCGTTGTCTGAAACACCAGGCCGTCGCCGGCAATTTCAACGCTGATTCTTGCACCGGGCAGGATTTCACCCTTTAAGATTTTCATGGATAACGGATTCTCGATATGCTTCTGGATTACCCGTTTCAGGGGCCTGGCGCCGTATATCGGATCATATCCTTTTTCAGCCAGAAATGTGATTGCCTGATCGGTAAGTACCAACGTGATATTCTGCTCTGCAAGACGGGCTTCAAGACGTCCCATCTGAATCTTCACAATTTTTGTAAGCTGCTCGGGCGTTAGATTGTGAAATATGATGGTTTCATCGATCCGGTTTAAAAATTCCGGTTTGAAATTTGCCCGCAAAGCAGCGGTGACGCGTGCTTCCATCTCGGTACGGTTTTCCTGCGCCAGTTCCTGGATATGCTGGCTGCCCACGTTTGAGGTCATGATAATGAGGGTGTTCTTGAAGTCGACGGTTCTGCCGTGCCCATCGGTCATCCTGCCGTCATCCAGTATCTGGAGCAGTATGTTGAAAACTTCCGGGTGTGCCTTTTCGATTTCATCGAACAGGACCACGGCATAGGGCCTTCTGCGAACGGCTTCCGTCAGGTATCCGCCCTCGTCATAGCCCACATATCCCGGGGGAGCACCGATCAGCCTCGACACGGCGTGCTTTTCCATATACTCGGACATGTCGATGCGCACAATGGCCTGTTCACTGTCAAAAATGAACTCAGCCAAGGCCTTGGCCAGTTCGGTTTTCCCGACGCCGGTAGGGCCCATGAAGATGAAGGAACCGATGGGACGGTTGGGGTCCTGCAGTCCGGAGCGTGCCCGCCGGACGGCATTCGAAACAGCGGAGATGGCTTCGGATTGACCGATGACCCGGCACGAGAGCCTTTCCTCCATCTGAACCAGCTTTTCCCTTTCACCTTCAAGCATCTTATTGACAGGGATGCCCGTCCAGCGGGAAATGACTTCGGCAATATCGTCTTCTTCGACTTCCTCCTTCAGCATCTTCTTGTTTTGCTGGAGCCGGGAGAGTTTTTGCCTTGCCTGCTCCAACTGCTTCTCGAGTTCGGCGGCAAGACCGTAGCGTATTTCCGCAACCTTGGCCAGGTCGCCTTCTCTTTCGAACTTTTGGGCTTCGATGCCAAGCTGTTCCTGTCTTTCCTTTATTTCACGGATGGTTTGAATTGCATCCTTTTCGTTTTGCCAGTGGGCCTTCATATGGAGAATTTCTTCATTAAAATTTCCCAGGTCTGCTTCCAGCCTGGACAGACGTTCCTTGGAGGCCTTGTCGGATTCTTTTTTAAGTGCTTCCCTTTCAATTTCGAGCTGCGTCATTTTACGCTGGATTTCATCAATTTCAGCCGGCATGCTGTCGATTTCGATCCTTAATTTAGATGCACATTCATCGATAAGGTCGATGGCCTTGTCAGGCAGGAAGCGATCCGTAATATAGCGGTTGGAAAGGGAGGCGGCTGCAATGATCGCGGAATCCTTTATCCGGACACCATGGTGGATTTCATATTTTTCTTTTAATCCTCGGAGGATAGAAATTGTATCTTCCACAGAAGGTTCTTTTACCATGACCGGCTGAAAGCGTCTTTCAAGGGCAGCGTCTTTTTCAATATATTTCCGGTATTCATTCAAGGTCGTGGCGCCGACGCAACGCAAGGTGCCTCTGGCAAGAGCCGGCTTGAGCATATTGGATGCATCCATGGCACCTTCACTGGCCCCGGTGCCGACAAGGGTGTGCAGTTCATCGATGAAGAGGATGACATCTCCTTCTGCTTTTTCAACTTCCTTCAATACGGCCTTGAGCCGATCCTCGAATTCCCCGCGATACTTTGCCCCGGCGATCAGGGCGCCCATGTCGAGCGCTACGAGCCTCCTGCGCTTGAGCGTTTCTGAAACGTCGCCTTCAACGATGCGCTGGGCAAGTCCTTCCACGATGGCTGTTTTCCCGACACCGGGTTCACCAATGAGCACCGGATTGTTTTTGGTCCGTCTGGAAAGCACCTGTACGATCCGGCGGATTTCTTCATCCCGGCCGATTACCGGATCGAGTTTGCCGAGGCGGGCGAGATCCGTCAGGTCTCTGCTGAACCTGTCCAATGCCTGGTATTTTTCTTCAGGATTGGGGTCGGTAATACGCTGTGTGCCGCGGATATCCATGAGGACTTTTAAAACAGTATCCCGGGTTAAGCCATTCTTATTAAGAATCTTGGCGGCTTGGGTCTTCTTTTCATCCAGGATCGCCAAGAGTATATGCTCAATACTGACGTATTCATCCTTCATTTTGTCGGCTTCGGCAAAGGCGGCATCCAGCACCTTTTGGGTGACCGGTGATAGATAAACATCACCTGACCCCGTCACTTTGGGCAGATTGTTGACCGCCATCAAAATTTCATGTGCAACGGCATTCGGAGAGACGCCCAGTTTACGCAGCATGCCGGTGGCGATGCCTTCCGGTTCACGCATCATGGCACTGACAAGATGTTCGGGCTCGATCTGCTGGTTGTTGTGCTGCGAGGCCAGGGATTGCGCCTCTTGAATAATTTCTTGTGACTTGATGGTCAATTTGTCAAATCGCATATATTCCTCCAAAACAACGCGGCGTTACCGCCGGTAATAACGCAGTGAAATAATATTATATACTTTGAAAACAACAGAAATAATATAAGCATGTCCGTTTTGATGTCAAACGGGATTTTATAGTGATTCTCAAAAGAATTACGTGCTGCGAAATGTTTCGTAAAGGACGATTCCGACGGCGGTTGACAGGTTGAGAGACCGGATCTGGGGAGTCATGGGAATAAAGTAGGTGGCAGCGGGATATGCAGACAGGATCGAGTCCGGCAGTCCTTTGGTTTCAGAGCCGAAGATGAGAAACATTCTTTTGAGAATGGGCGCGTGCCAAAATGGTTTTGAACCGTTTTTGGTCAAGAGGAAAATTTCTTCTGCTTGAGGAGCTAACGCATTAATAAAGCTGGGAAAATCATTCCAGACGCTCACATCGACGTGTGGCCAGTAATCCAGTCCAGCCCGTTTAATATAACGATTATCCAACGAAAAACCAAGGGGTTTGATCAAATGAAGCTTTGCGCCGGTTCCCAGGCAGGTTCGTCCGATGTTGCCGGTATTCCAGTGAATTTCAGGTGATACCAGCACCACGTGACGCTCGAAGCGGGAAAACATGGCAACCGGTTGATTGTTTTTATTGATAGACATAATCGTGTAAAATGTGCTGTAAAGACGCGTACTTTAATCAGGGTGTCTGTGCGTTTAGGCGTCGAGAATGGTTTTCATGGTCGCTGCATCGATATTGCCGCCGCTCAGCAGGACGCCGATCCGGCCCTTGGGCAGTCCGGACAGGCTTAATAGGGCGGCCAGCCCGAGCGCACCTGACGGTTCCACCACCAGTTTCATCCGAAAGAACAAAAATTTAACCGCGTCCATAATCGCCCCTTCCGAGACGGTTTTCATGTCGTCAACATGCTCGAGTATCAGCGGAAACGTTAGATCCCCCAGGCATGAAGTCCGGGTGCCGTCCGCAATGGTCGGGGGATTCTTTACGCTCTGAAGTTGACGCGAATAAAACGACCGGGTTGCGTCGTCGGCAACTTCGGGTTCGATACCGATGACGCGACAGGACGGGTTCATGGTTTTGGCGGCAATGGCCGACCCGCTCAATAAACCGCCTCCGCCGCAGGGAACCAGCAACATGTCTAAATGAGGGAGCGTTTCAAACATCTCCATAGCGGCCGTCCCCTGACCTGCGATAATGTCCGGATGATCAAAGGGCGGTATCATCGTGTAGCCGTGTTGGGATTGCAGGCTTTCGGCAATGTCCTTGCGCGAATCCTTTTCCGGGCTATATGCTACAACCGTTGCGCCGTAGGCTTCCGTTGCGGCGCGCTTGGTGGCGGGCGCATTGTCAGGCATAACGATGGTGGTTGGAATATTCAGCATACGACCCACCATTGCCACGGCCTGGGCATGGTTTCCGGAAGAATAAGTAACGACACCGCGGGACCGTTGTTCTTTCGAAAGTTGGGACATGGCATTGAAGGCCCCTCGAAATTTGAAGGCCCCCGCTTTCTGAAAATTTTCACACTTGAAATGGATATCCGCCCGCAAACGCCGGTTAAGCGTTGTGGAGGTCAGAATCGGGGTAATATGCGCATAACCTTTCAGACGGGCTTTAGCCGATTTGACGGCGTCAAACATGGTCACTCCATTTTTATTCATTTGGCAGCGTTTGTCCGGGACGAATCCAATCGACTGTCTTCTAAATCTTTTTCATAAGCTTTTCAATCGAATAAATAAGCATTTGTTTGAGAAAAATAGGGGTTGTATTGTTTGGAAAATATAGTAAGTTAATCTGTGTTCAGCCCAACCAGTATAGCAGGAGGTTATTCATATGTCTAAGGCAAGGGATACAAAAAAAGACGGCAAGAAAAAATCACAAAAAACAGCTAAAGAGAAAAAACAGGATAAACGGGATAAAAAGAAAAAATAATTTGTGATACGAACAACACCCACCGGTGTTTCAGTGTATCGCGCTTCCTGTCGTCGGCTGGTATCCCAGCGGTTTTCTATGGTTATTTTTCCGGGAGGTGGATCTTCTGTTTTTTCGGATCCTTTTGCCGGCGGTAAAATATTGCAACATGGCCGATCGTTCCCACCAACGCTGCGCCGGTTGAATTTTCAATCATGCCGCTTATCTCTTCCTTGGTGTTTTTTTCCTTGAAATCGATAAATTTGACCTTGATCAGCTCGTGATTTTCCAGTGCAGTTTCAACTGCATCGACAACAGAGGGCGCCAGACCTTTCTGCCCGATGAAAACGGTTGGTTTCATTTTGTGCGCAAGCCCTTTGAGATATTTTTTTTGATATCCTTTCATGTTTTCTCCATTTCGAAACAACGGATAGGATTAGATCGGTCGTGAACCATGGATGAACCGGTTTTGGTGAATGAGATCGCTTGGTTTCCGGGAAAGCAGGTTTGGCTGAATTCATTATGAGATTGATCTTTTAAGTTAGGTTCTGATTAGATATCGCAGATAGCGCACGCTTGAAAGAATTAATGCCGTTCCAATGCCAATATATAAAACGGATAAATATAATTTTGGAATGGGTGAATGCCGCAGCAAAAATCCTATAATAACCATTATAATAATGAGAATATAACTCTTCCATGGCATAAATGAAAAAACACACCTTCTGCCCTCCATTGGAAGAATTCTATCCAGGTTTCTATCAACAATGCGCAGAAATCCAAAATGATGAATAACGAGAGCGCAAACAAATCCAATAACCGAAGACACAAGGGCGTCGTGTGGATTTTCGGTCCTTAACCAAAAATAAGATAAGACGTCAAGCATAATACCTGTTCCTGCCCACATTATCCCCGCAATCAGCAAAAGGGCCTTTTTAGGCACACCCGGCTTCCATTTTTCTGTTTCTTTTGATTTCAACAAAGCAGCTAGCCCGTCATCGCGAAGCGCTTTTGCAGGGTTCTTTTTATTTGGGTCCGTCCCGTCACTAGTAAACGGTAGGCCGGCAAATTGATTTTCATTGAGGAATCATCTTAACTGTTTTTAAATCAGTTTATTCAAATTAACGAAAAACTCATTTCTGACTTTTTCAATATGCAATGCCTCATTATAATCAACAAAAGCGGTGTCTTTTGTCATGTGTCTTTTCGGTTCTACTTGCAAGGCATACGAGTTGATTTGTCTTTTCCAGAACCATTCCGCACAGCCAAATTGAATATATTCCGGATCGATGGTTGGAATTTTCTCTAAGTTTTTCAATAGATTCGACCCCAATTCGCTGTTCTCTATACAGATTGCAACATAAGCAATTCGATATTCGATAGTTTTGATGCTTTCTGAGACGGGCAATGGTTCAGTGTCGCGGCTGTCCTTTTGACCGGCATGCAAAAAATGCCCGTAGCAGCTTTGCAGGGTAAAACAATAAGGGAGTTTCGTGAAAGAACCGATTATTTCGGCAATAGGCGCATCTAGCGTGTTAACATCCAGATTGAGTAAGGATTGTTGTCTTTGCTCCTGATAGTGCGGATTGTCGACCAGGTCCTTTAATTCTGTAAATGTTTCCAATTTTGGCAGACACCTTCACATTTAAGCATCTAGGGCTTGTTTAAGGCGCTCAAAATAGTTTTTGATGTATTCATAATCTTCAACAGCATACGTGCGCGTTTCAGGAAGGCTGAGTCCATTCCAGCGGGTATCAATATCCTCCAGTATGTAATCGATTGAAGCTTTCCCATAATAATGGACGATATAACGCAATATGCCGATGACGCCCACAGTCTCCAATTTGTCACAATCATAGAGTATGCGGGCTTCGACGGTCTTTCTATCCCGTGGATTTGCGGAAACATCGTGAACCCGGATGGCATGTAAAACCGCATCTCTTTTTTCATGGGGAAAGCTGATTTTTTCAAGCACCGGTTCAGCCATCTCAGCGCTTAATGCACCGTGGACCTTATCCTGGATATAATGGCGGCCAAGGTCATGCAAATAGGCCGCGGCTGCCAGAACGATTAGATCCGCACCCAGGTCCTGCCCAATTTTAAGACATCTTTGCCACACCCGATGGATATGATTCGTTGCATGAACCTGCGAAATTTCAGGAGCTTTTTGCATTTCCTTTTCAAGTTCATCTTCTATAACAGGAATCCAATCTTCCCACGAAATCTTTTGAGCACCCATCGCCCTTCCTTCATTTGTCTATTTTTATACCCTCTTTATTAAAACGATCGGATACTCTCTGCTGATATTTCGGAATGATTGTTTGCATCCATGCTTGGCCGGCCTTCACAGATTCTTGTGTCATTTTAGGCATCACATCAATTGCCTTTCGTCCTAAAGGGGTTTTATAAAATTGAATTAACCCATTTGTTTCTTCCAAAGTTAAATATTGATGATAAATTGGATACAAGAAAGGAAAAAGTGATTCCTTTACGACAAATTCTTCATGAATTAATGCTGTTATTTCTTCTGTTATGATATCAAACGCTTTTGGATCAATATCAGGTTTTGCTTTTTTCCAGGCCTGCCCCATTTGCTGCGCAACTGCGTTTCCCATGAGCTCACCCATTTGTGTTGCACCGGTGACTTGCAACAGTTCCTTAATCGCTGCTTTTTTCTCTAAAGTTAATTCATCACAATAACCCGCGCTTGGGGCTAAAAAATAACATAACGTGATGCCAAGTAGAAAAATTTTCATTATTCCTCCGGCAAAAATTTGATGCTTTCGTGCAGTTCAGCTGTTTTCTTCCGCCATCAACCCAGCCAGGGCTCCAACAACTCCTTTGGTTCGGTTTTCGACATCAAGCAGATCCTGATCGTTCGGGCGGCCCAAAATATTGCCCAGACGTCCTTGCGTATTTAAATCCGTCTCCTTGTGGAATTGACCAACGACATGCCACTGATCAAAAACCGCATACCCGATATGCTCTAAAAATGAGCGCAGCCACATGGTCATGGGAAGCGCCTCATTTTTACCGATATGCGGACCGGCATATGTACAAAAACATATACCGTACTTTCCCAATCTTAAGGGCGATGCCGGTAAGATTTTGCCTTGATCTCTATAATGTTTGAGCTTGTTTGTTATAAAAGCCATCATCCGTTTTGTAGGCAGCCAATCGATGACAGGGGAGCCTAAGAAAATCAGATCGTATTCAAAAAAATCAACAGCAATTTTAGATGTAAATTTTATAAAATGGACTTCATCGCTTATGCTTTTAAGCGTATTGTAAATCCGTTGAGCTACCTTCTCAGTATTTCCTCCAATTGAATCATACAAAATTAAGCTTTTCATTTTTCATTCCTCAAATGCAACTCCATATACTTTGTTGTTGGATCTGGATTAAAACGGTAGGGCTCGATTTCTTTGAAACCCAATTTCTCGTAAAGTCGTATTGCCGCCTTCATACGTCCCAAGGTGTCCAGTCGCATTTTTTCATACCCCAGGTTCATCGATTCCTGGATGAGTTCAGTAAGGTCAGATATTTTTTTCTTCACTCTCCAAGAAAAGAAATTCACTCCATTAAGTTAGGAATAATTCAGATGTTACTATAATATTTTGAATTTTGCCACTCAAATTCATCAGGGGAGCATCATATGCTTGATGGAGAAGAACGGAAAGAATCGTACACGCAAGAACGATAAGGAAAAATTTCAAGGGTTTGTTCTGAGGGGGCAATCTCATTATTAAGAATATGTGCTACAAATTCACCTTGATCCGATAGGTGGCCATCAAGTTCGCTTCCATAAACAGCATCGAAAAATGGCGTGAGGTTGAAGTGGTCAACCTTTGACCTTTGAGTCTTTTTGGTTTACATCTGACAGGAAAAAGATACCGAGGTTTCTAACCTGACAAGTGGTACAAAAACCGGGGGCCGGTCAAATGGGTAAGCGCGCTGAAGAGCTGTATAAGAAAAGAGAAAAAAGATTTAATTTTTATTGATAGGCCAATGTGCGTATCCGCAAACACGATATACCCGGACAAGAGAGCGGACAGTATGATGCCCGAGGCGATAAGGTATGGTTTCATCGGGATTTTCGTCGGTTCCTGCAACCAATTACGGGGGACATTTATAAGCTGTTCATCTGATGGGTGTTGTCTGCTAAAAAATGCTCCCCAGTAGCCCGGTCGGTTCTTGCAAGCACTTGTTCTGCCTGTCGATAATTTCACAGTTCTTTAATTAACCGATAATACTCCTTAAGCGTATGAATGGATTCCATCGTGGCTTGGAACAAGACCCAAGTGAGAACAAGTATTGCTTTTGTAAGTGGGTTCTTGGATGGCCGTGTGGTTTGTGGTCGGGGGCT
>CAYTAQ010000117.1:0-12468 GCA_964435695.1 uncultured Desulfobacterales bacterium
GGAGTCGATAGTGTCGCCGTGATCGGTTACAACGCCTTTGACCGCGTTGTCCAGTGTCAAAATCTGTTTGGCGCCGCAATTGAATTTTACCGTTCCGCCGTGGGATAGAAAGTTGTTTAAGATGGCATTGGACAGCGCCTGGGAACCCCCTTTTATATGAAACGGTTTAAATTCAATGTATTGAAATAGAACCATGGCCAGGTAAGCAAATGCCATTTGGTCCGCGGAGATCCCGAGATATCCCCAAAAGACCGAAACAACGCATTTCAGGAGCGGATCCGTAAAAAAGTCATCCAGCACGCTTTTTGCGTTTTTAAAAGCGTATTCATAGAGTTTTGGATATTTCAGACGGCTGGATTCAGGGTCGCGAAAAATAAATGCGCCGATCATGTCGCTGGCATACTGGTACACGAGGTCAAAAAATGCGTCGATGGCTTCTTTTTCATGCGGGAATTTATCTTTCAGCTCTTCGATAATCTGTTCCTTGTCCGGCTTTAAAGCGATATGAAAACGATCTTGCATGTGGATGCTGTATAAGTCCGATATTTCAACAAAATCAAGATCATCCATGATACCGAGTTTGTCCAGACTCATCCGCAGCGGGCCGGGTTTGTCCGGTGTTCCCAATCCACTCAGCTGATGCAGGGCGATTTCAAATTCGAACCGTCCCCGGCAAAAACTGGTGGCGCATCCTCCGGGGATGTTATGCCGTTCCAGGAGGAGCACCTTCAATCCTTTCTGGGCAAGGGATGCGGATGCGGTGAGCCCGCCGTTGCCCGCGCCAATGACAATGACATCGTAGTCGCTCATGGTATCTCCTATGTTCGGTGGGCCCGTTTCGCCCGTTGGCCCGTAAGCCGGTTAAGTTACTAAATCTTGACGATCTTACAAAACGTCATTTATCCGGAATCTGTTGAATATGCTGGCTTCCGGCTTTTTGAGCTGTGCCGTAATTCGTCATCCCGGCCAAATCCTTCTTTTCTCCGCTAAAGGCCCACGGGATAACGGGCTCACCGGCCAACGGTCTCATAGCCCCATAAATTTTGCGGCAATCCCTTTCATGATTTCATTGGTGCCGGCGAAAATGGAGGTGACGCGGATATCACGCCACGCCCGGGCCAGGGGGCATTTCTCAAGGGTTCCGAAATCACCGCAGAGATCAAGGCTTCTGTCGGCAACGCGTTTCGCCATGTCGGTTGTCCAGAATTTTGCCATGGATGTTTCGACAATAATATTTTTCTTCTCCATGTGTTCAACAATCAATTTTTCAATGAAAGCTCTTCCCAGTTTGACATCGGTTGCCATTTCAACGAGAGCGAATTGCGTTGCCTGTGATTTGGAAAGGGGTTTTCCGTTGACCTTTGTCTCTTTACAATACCGGATGATCCACTCCGCTATACGTTCGGCAGCCACCAGCGCACCGATAGCGCACATGAGTCTTTCCTGCTGCAGCTTTTCCATGAGCATAAGGAACCCCATCCCCTTGTCGCCGATTCGATTGGCAACGGGTACTCTGCAGTTGGAGAAAAAAAGTTCCGCGGTATCCTGGCTCCACCAGCCCATTTTATCCAGATGCCTCCCGCGCGCAAAACCGGGGGTACCCGATTCGACAAGGTAAAGAGAAATGGCCTGATAAGGGTTTTCCAAGGAAGGGTCCCGGGCAGCTAATATCAATAGATCAGCGTTAATTCCGTTGGAGATGAATGTCTTGGAACCGTTGATGACCACTTCATTGCCCTGCTCTTCAGCTATTGTGCTCATGCCGGCCAGATCGCTGCCTGCATCAGGCTCGGTCATGGCAATGGCCGTGATGATATCTCCTGATACACAGCCGGGTAAAAACTTTTGTTTGAGTTCTTCAGACGCAAAAGCTGTTATGTAGGGTACCACGATATCGGAATGGAGCACGACCGCCAGACCGGTATGAAATGTATGGGAGAGTTCTTCGGTTATAATCACGGAATAAAGAAAATCTCCGCCCATGCCTCCGTATTCCGGGCCGATATCCGGACAGAGAAAACCGTTTTGTCCCATTTTTCCCCATATGCTTTTGGGTTCGATCCGATCTTTTTCCCATTGATCAACATATGGGGTGACTTCTTTGGCTAAAAAATTCCGCAGCCGTTCCCTAAATGCATGATGTTCGTCGGTGTAAGATAATATTTGCATAGAAAAAACCTTTAATCACGAAAACACGAAGGTTCGAAAGCACGAAAAAAATAGAAAAATTTTCGTGTTTCCCATATTTCGTGTTTTCGTGATGGATTTTAATTATATTTTCCAATGATCGATATACTGCAAACATTCATGGCCGGAAAGCCCCCCAGATTATGGGTCAAACCGTAGGTTGGATTTTCCAGCTGCCGTTCTCCGGCGCGCCCATGCAGTTGAAGATACATCTCATATAACATCCTCAGCCCGGATGCGCCGATGGGGTGTCCGAAACATTTCAACCCGCCGTCAATCTGGCAGGGAATCCGACCGTCCCGATCATAGACGCCGTCCATGACATCCCTGACCGCCTGGCCCCTTTCAGAAACATGAAGGTCCTCGTAGGTCACCAGTTCGGTGATGGAAAAACAATCATGGACCTCCATCATGCTGAGTTCTTCTTTGGGATTACTGATCCCCGCTTCTTTATAGGCTTTGGAGCTGCATTTGCTGGTTGTCATGAAGTGATCGCCATCCCAGTCATTATATCCCATTTCTTCCCCGCTGCTGAGTGCAAGCTGCAGGGCTTTAACCGAGACAAAATCCGTTTTACCGAGTTTTTTTGCTATTTCGGGTGTCGTAACGATGGCGCAGGCCGCACCATCGCTGACACCACAGCAATCAAAAAGACCCAGCGGATGCGCAATAATCGGCGCCGCCATTACCTGGTCTTCACTGACCGCCTTTCGCAGATGTGCCTTGGGATTCAATACCCCATTGGCATGGCTTTTGGCTGATACGTGTGCGATAGCGCGTTTGAGATCCCGATCCGTGACCTTGTATTTGGCGGCATAGGCGCTCGCCAATTGAGCAAATGCACCCGGTGCCGTCATATTGGGAAACCATTGCCATGTAAGTGTTCCCGAGTTGGACCCAACAAAGTTCGGCAATCCGCCGTATCCGATATCTTTCAGCTTTTCCGCTCCCAGCGCCAGGCAGATATCGTAAGCACCCGAAGCGACTGCGTAGCAGGCTCCGCGAAAGGCTTCGGTGCCGGTTGCACAGAAATTCTCCACGCGTGTTACCGGGATCAGCGGCAGGCGAAGGGTCATGGACAAGGGCAATGCACTTTTACCGACATTGATTTCATCAAAACAGCTCCCAAACCATGCAGCCTCGATATCTTTTTTTTCAATACCGGCATCTGCGAGGCATTCTTCAAAGGCTTCTACCATCAGCTCTTCAGCGCCGACTTCCCATCTTTCTCCAAAGCGGGTACAGCCCATGCCGATGATTGCAACTTTATCCTTGATTCCTGTTGCCATGGTGTTCCTCCATTTTATATTTTAAACAGTTTTTCAATCAATTGAGACTTCAGAATATCACCTTCAATCCGCAATTTACCGGATGTATACGCCTGCATGGCCGGCAGCTTGCCGGTCATCATATCAAGGAAGTCGGCATCCGCCATGATCAAGGTACAGTTGGGGGCATCGTGTATACCCGGCTCAATAATGCAGGTTTTGTCCTTAATGACACAAGACCAGTCGCCGTCCCCTTTGCCGGATATGTTAAATTGGAACACGACATTCACGCCTTCGGATGCGTCCGCATTGAATGTGTCCGCCATCCGGCCAAAAAATGTTTTAACATCCAAACCGCTCTTTCCATCCGCTGCATCTTGTTTGGATGGTTCGCTTGGCGGTGAGATGAGTGCAAATACAGCGGCATTGGCATCCTGCATCTCTTTGCCGTTTTTAAGCGAATTAATAGCATCCCAGTTTTGCCGGATCATTTCCGGTGTGGGCAGGTTTTTCTGATCGCCCGCCTGAATTCCGGCACCGGTCAAAATCGCCGCACGGTTGAAGTAACCCATGCCGGCATTGAAAATCTGACCGGTTACACTGCAATCCTCGCTGCAAAGTGCCATTACCATGGGCGCCACAAATTCGGGTTTCGATTTTTCGAAAAGATCCGGCGGCATGACATCTTCCGTGAGACGTGAAGCGGCGATGGGTGCAATGGCGTTGACCTTGATATTATATTTTGCCCCTTCGTGTTTCAGGGTGTTCATGAGGCCGATCAATCCCATTTTGGCGGCAGAATAGTTGGTTTGCCCAAAATTGCCGTAAAGCCCTGCTGCGGATGTCGTCACAACAATCCTGCCGTATCCCGCCTCCTTCATGGCCGCAAAGGCCGGACGCGTTACATGATAGCCGCCGTGGAGATGGACCGAGAGAACCGCTTGCCAGTTATCAGGATCCATTTTGGAGAAACTCTTATCACGGAGAATGCCGGCATTGTTGATGAGAATGTTCAGACCCCCGAATTTGTCCAGCGCTGTTTTGACGATATTTTCTCCGCCTTCGGCCGTCGCTACATTATCATAGTTTGCGACGGCTTCTCCGCCAAGCGCTTTGATTTCCGCAACCACCTTGTCGGCAGGCGATGCGGATCCGTCACCTGAGCCGTCCCTGGAACCGCCAAGGTCGTTGACGACGATTTTGGCGCCTCTTTTGGCCAGCTCAAGTGCATAAACACGGCCGAGGCCTGCGCCCGCCCCCGTCACTACAGCCACCTTTCCGTTAAACGACAGTTTGTCCGGTGCTGCTGCAGCACCGGGAACCGGGACGGCTTTCCAGAAATAGTTGGTAAATCCTCTGTCAGCATCCACGCCTTTTCGTTTAAATGCCATCTTGACCGGCAAACCCACATGAATGTCTGCAAGTTCGCAGTCTGTAAAGTCGGCCACCAATCGGCCGCCCTCCTCAAACTGAACCATGCCGTATATGGCCGGTGGGTCAACGGACACCGCCAGCATGTCACCGGTAAATGTTTTGACTTTGGCCGGCACATCGGCGAATTCATAATCATCCTGACTGCGCAGGGCGCCACACTTCGGATTGACGCAGATATCCATCTTGGGGAACTGGGGGGTGCCGCATTCCCTGCATTTACCGCCCACCAGCCCCATAATCATTTTGTTTTTCCGCCACAGCACGGTGGTGGCTGTTTGGCTCGGTGCTTCCGCACGGATGCCCATTTCGGTTTTGATCAGGTCTCTGAACTTGAGCCACTTCAGATAATTGTTGATGGTTTTCTTGTTATCGAGGGACCCTTTGAAACCATTACGGGCGGGAAGGTTACTGATAGCTTCGGTTACCTGGAACAGAAGTGCATTACATCCCTGACCGAATCCGGCCATAATAATATGGTCACCCGGCTTGGCGTCTTCCAGGGCTGCGGTCATCATCAGAAAGGGATGCGCCGTACCGGTTTCACCGCATACTTCGTGTAGATTGTCCACCAGTTTTTCCGGTGTTGCGCCGAGTTTGGCGGCAATTTTCTTATGATCGTTCTTAAAAAAACACGGATACACCAGCCGGTCGATTTGACTCATGGACATGTTGAGTTTGTCCAGCAAGCCGTTGATGGCTTCGGGAATGATGGTGGCGTATCCGGCATCACGGGTCCAACGCTCCTCCCAGACATAGTCAAAGGTATTCCGGGTGCCGCGATAGTGATCAATGAAGTCATGAGATACGGAAAAAGAACCTTTGTATGCTGCAATGACGTCGGTGTTTCCCACAGTAAATGCTGCTGCGCCGTCTCCGAACCACATTTCATAGAAGTAAGCTGTTTTTGTCTCACGCCTATCGGAGGCTGTTACCAGAATGTTGCTTCGGTCACCGCTTTTTACGGATTCAAGGGCGGTGATTAACGCCGTGCTGCCGGCTTTTTGAGAAGCGGTAAAATCGGATGTGATGATACGGCTGTTCAGGTTTAAAGCCGCAGAAACAATTCCGGCGTTTTGCCGGTCTGCAAAGGGCAGGGTGGTGGATGCCAGATAGAGCCCATCCAGTTTCTGCTTGTCCATTCCCTTTAAACAGTCCCTTGCGGCGGCAACAGCCATGGTGATGGTGTCCTCGTCCCAATTGCACATGGAGCGTTCACCTTGGGCAACCATCATAATGGCCGGGGCAAACCAGCCCATGGCCTGAAAAATCGCCATCCTGTCCAGTCTCAACCTTGGTATGTATGCGCCATATGAAGTTATACCAATCATTGTCTTTTCTCCCTATATTTTAAACAGTTTTTCAATCAGTTGAGATTTCATAAGATCACCTTCAATCCTGAGTTTTCCGGATGTGTATGCCTGCATTGCCGGAAGCTTTCCGTTCATCAGGTCGATGAAATCCCTGTCTCCCATTTTGAGGGTACAACCCGCCTGATCATGAATGCCGGCTTCCACCGTGCAGGTGTTGTTCTTGATAATGCAGTACCAGTCACCGCCGGCACTGCCTGAAATATTGTATTGAAAGATAACGTTTACGCCGTCCGCCGCATCTGCCTTGAACGCATCCGGCATGGACGCAAAAATGTCCGCTACAGATGCTGTGCCGCCGGTTTCAGCCGGTGCTTCAGCTTTTTTCGGGGAAAAAGCGGCCAGCAGATCACCGATCTGTTCCGTCACCTGTGTATATTCTTTGGCGTTGTCAAGGGATGCGATCGTATCCCATTCTGCAACAAGCTGTTCGGGCGTGGGGATTTCTTTCCCGCCGCCCACCACCGTACCGGGGCCGGTAACGATGGCTGCCCGGTTATAGAATCCCATGCCCGCGTTATAGATGTTCCCGCTGACCGGGCATTCTTCAGAGCAGAGGTACAAGGCCATGGGGGCAACAAATTCGGGTTTTAGCTTTTCATAAAAGTCAGGCGGAAGGACGTCTTCGGTCAAGCGGGACGCCGCCACCGGCGCGATGGTATTCACCTTGATATCATATTTCTGGCCTTCGAGTTTGAGTGTGTTCATTAGACCGACGATGCCCATCTTGGCCGCGGTATAGTTGGTCTGGCCGAAGTTGCCGTAAAGGCCGGCCGCAGAGGTCGTCATGAGAATTCTGCCGTATCCTTTTTCTTTCATGACGGTAAAAGCGGGCTGGGTGACATGGTAAGCACCATTTAAATGTACATCGATAACGGAATGCCAGTTTTCCGGCGCCATCTTTACAAAACTTTTGTCCCGCAGAATACCGGCGTTGTTGATGAGAATATCCAGGGTGCCGAAGGCATCCAGGGCTGTCTGGACAAGATGCTCACCGCCTGCCTTCGTGGCTACGTTGTCGTAGTTTGCAACCGCTTCGCCCCCAAGGGCTTTTATTTCTTCAACCACCGTGTCGGCAGGCGATGCCGATCCTTCCCCGGATCCGTCTCTGGAGCCGCCGAGATCGTTTACCACAATCTTTGCGCCCCGTTTGGCGAGTTCCAGGGCGTAAACGCGTCCTAGACCGGCACCGGCACCTGTCACAATCGCCACCCGGTTATCAAACCGGATGTCATTTTTGGGAATGTCGCCGTATTCGAACACCCCCTTGTCGATGACGATTTCATCGGTCTTGGTATTTTGCACCCGCCAAACAGCCTTTCCTTCTTTTGTTTTCCAAATGATGATTTTCAATGGCATGCCCGGGTACAGCGGTCTGGTGAAGCGGCAGGCCATGCGTCGTGCCTTTTCCGGTTCACCCGGTATAAGCGCCTGGATCAATGCGCGGCAGGCAAACCCGTGGGTGCACAGACCGTGCATGATGGGCTTTTCAAAGCCGGCCATTTTAGCAAATTCCGGATCCACATGAAGCTGAAACACATCGCCTGACAATCGGTAAATGAGCGGCTGGTTTTCAGAGGGCGAGGCATCGATATTGTAGTCGGGTTCCCGGTCCGGGAAATCAACCTCCACGCGGGGCGCTTCTTCACCGTTGAACCCGCCGTCCAGCCTGGCGAACACGGTGCTGATGGCTGTAAACAGCTTTTGGCCGTTGGAATGATAGGTATCACTCTCGGCAATGATCAAAGCGCCTTTGTCTTTGCCCTTGTCGTAAATGTGGGAAATTTTGCCCTCGGTGGTCATGGTCCCTTCGGGGGGGATCGGATTGTGAAAAATGAGATCCTGCTCGCCGTGAAGCATGCCGGCAAGATTGATATTGGTTAAGGTCAACGCTTCAGGTATGGAACTGTAAAGCGTGGTTATGGAAAAACTCGGAATAACCTTCAAGTCCTTTTCATAACAGTATTCCAGATCGGAAAATCCGGCGCCAACGCCAAGGGCATACAACACACAATCTTTCCAGGTGTATTCCTTGGAGATAGGGCCGATCTTTTTTCCGACAGCATCAAGTTGTAACGCCATGGGTCCCCTCCTTTTTTCGGTAATAAAATCGTTATACGATTTTATTGATGCGATTGTTTTGAAGTAAAAGCCGGAACGATAATAAATTTTAAAGTGTCTTTGATCACGGCAAGGTATTCCTCACGATCGATGTTGAGGATCGGCCGGAAAAAGTTCTCGCCGGATATGAAATTCAATACACAGTTCCAGACAGCCAGAATTCTGGCTTTTGCCTGTACGGAAACGTTGGTTTTATTTTGTGCGAGATCCATTGCGATGGCGATGTTGGCCGTATAGTCATCAATCTTTATATCAGAAATCGAATCAGGTTTGGATTTGTTGAAAGAGTCGTTCAGGATAAGATTTGAAATTTCCGGGTGCGCGAATAGATAATCAGTCAACATGTCAATGGAGATTTCAATGCGTTCCGCCAGGGAGTGTCTATTCGCGGTTATCTCGACTTCCTTGAATTTTTGTTGAAGTTCTTCGTTGATATCGGTGATCAGCGCTTCATACAGATCCTGCTTGTCTCCCCAGTGGTAGTACAGGGTGGAGATGTCGATACCGACATCAGCGGCAATCATCCTGGTGGTGGTGCCGTTGTAACCATAGCTGCCGAATAGTTTGCGTGCGGCAGCCAGAATTCTGGCTTTCATGGAGTCCGGGTCTTGTCGTGCTTTTTCAAGTCGAGACGGCATGGTTGATTGCACCGTAGTCGGTGATTGATACTGGATGGTTAGCATCTGCAAACCGCGTCCGCAGAATGCCCAACAGCAATATCCAATGCATTGCTTCCATCATTTGATGGATGAACGAAGATAACGCTTTTCAAGGCAGGATGTCAAGCGGAAAATTGAAGGAAGGACTTATAGGTCTTATAAGACTTATAGGACCTATAATAGGTCTTATAAGTCTTATAGGCCTTATAATGATTGTCTGCTAACCGGCTATGCGGGGGTGAAAACTCAGCCGTTGGCGGCCTTTTTAAATTGTGAAGAACGAAGGGTATGGCGTTTTTTTGCATCCAGTACGGATTTTCTCAGGCGGATGGATCGGGGTGTCACCTCCACCAGTTCGCCTTTGCGGACAAAGCTGATGGCTTGCTCGAGTGTCATGGGCTTGATGGGTGAGAGGATGACATTTTCGTCTTTTCCGGATGCCCGCATATTGCTCAGCTTCTTTTCCTTGCCGGGATTTACGTCGATATCTTCACCCCGGTTGTGTTCCCCCACGATCATTCCCTCATAGAAAGGTTCTCCGGGGAGGATGAAGAGACGGCCCCTGGGTTCCAGGTTGAAGAGGGCGTAGGGCACGGCATTTCCCCGACGGTCGGCGACGATTGAACCGGTAAACCGGCTGGGGTATTCCCCGCGGAATTCTTCGTAACCGTCAAAAAGGACATTCAGAATTCCCGTACCCCGGGTATCGGTGAGAAATTCATCCCGATATCCGATGAGTCCCCGAACCGGTATTGAAAATTCCATTCTTGCCCGGGTGCCGCCGTTGTTGACCAGGTTGAGCATTTTACCCTTCCGTAGCGACAGCTTTTCCGTCACCACGCCGAGAAACTGTTTTTCACAGTCGATGGACAATCGTTCCATGGGTTCGAGTTTACGGCCGTTGTCAAAGCGGTAGATGACTTCGGGTCTGCCCACGCAGAATTCAAATCCTTCGCGTCTCAGCGTTTCGATGAGAATCGCCAATTGAAACTCGCCCCGGCCTTTGATCTGAATGCTGTTCTGATCGACGGTGTCTTCGACCTGGATGGCCACGTTGAGTCGGGTTTCCTTTATCAGACGTTCCCGAATCCGGCTGAACTGGACGATCTTGCCTTCTTTGCCGCTGAAGGGTGAATCATTGAAGGAAAGTTTGATGGATACCGTGGGCGTATCCACCCTGAGGCCCGGCAGCGCGACGGGCGCTTCCTGGCTGCAGATGGTATCTCCGATTTTAACACCCTCAATACCGGCGATGACCGCAATATCCCCGGGCTCCAAGCTGTCGGCATCCTGAAGATGGACGCCCTGGTACACCTGGAGCTTGGAGACTTTAAACGGTGTGGTTTCTCCGCTTGCGTTGATGCACACCAGCATGTCCCTGGATCGTGCCGTACCGTTGAAGATCTTGCCGACAGCCAGCTGGCCCACATAATCCGAGTAAGCCAGGTCCGATACCAGCATCTGGAAGGGTGCATTCGGATTATAGACGGGAGCGGGTATGTCCGTAAGGATGGCATCGAAAAGGAGGTGCAGATCCCGGCCGGTTTCCTTGAGCGTTTTCTGCGCAGTCCCATCCCTTCCCACTGCATAAAACAGGGGGAACTCGAGCTGTTCTTCGGTGGCTCCAAGGTCGATCAGCAAATCGTAAATTTCATCCAAAACCGCTTCGGGACGCGCATCAGCGCGGTCGATCTTGTTAATGACCACAATGATCTTAAGGCCGGCCTGTAAAGCCTTCTGGAGAACGAACCGGGTCTGGGGCAAGGGGCCTTCGGAGGCATCCACCAGAAGAAGGGCTCCATCCACCATGGACAGGGCCCGTTCCACTTCTCCGCCAAAATCGGCGTGGCCGGGCGTGTCAAGGATATTAATACGGACCCCTTTCCACACCACCGAACAGTTTTTTGCCGCAATGGTGATGCCGCGCTCCCGTTCCAGGTCCATATTATCCATGAGCCGCACGTTAACCGTCTCGTTGTCGCGGAACATACCGCTCTGGCGGAATATGGCATCCACCAGGGTGGTTTTGCCATGGTCAACGTGGGCGATGATGGCGATGTTTCTCAAATTTTCATTTTTCAGTGTTTCAGACATGCGTTGGTTTCTTTGCTTGTAAATCCGGATGCATTATTCGGATTGATTATTTTTAAGATCGGGCCGAACTATAAAAGATAACCATGAAACGATGGGGGGCAAGGGGAGGGAGGATTAATTTTACAGAAAAGTACTAATCCATTATGATCCCATTAAGAAGCTGTCTCGCAACTCGTCATCCCGGCCAAGTCTCGCGATTTGGCATGGTTTTTGACAAATCGCGGGACGCGAGCCGGGATCCATAAACTATTTGAAATCATTACTCAAACTCATATTGTTGACCTGCTCTGGATAGCGCTAAAGCTTCACTTCATGCCCGGATCTCATCTCGCCACGGGGCGAGATTCGTCCGGAATGACGGCTTTTTTGCCGGTTGTCGGACAGCCTCTTAAGATAAAGATATCAATTTTACTAGCAATCCAGATACCGATTCGCACAAATCTGCATCCCTGCTAATAGGCTTGACTGCGGTGATGGGCGGCGATCATGAAGATGATTTTTTCCGGCTCGTCAATCTCATAGAAAAAACGCCAAGATCCTATACGGTATCGCCAGGTTGTCGGAGAATAGTTTTTAAGCTTCTTAATATGGGGACTGTAATGCGCTAATTCTTTTAGCTGCGGATAAACATGTTCCTGTAATTTATCGGATATTTTTTGATGACCTGCTTTTGCTATTTGCTTCAGATCTTTTTGAAATCTATCGGTTTCGAAAATTCGATAGTTATTCAACAAAGCGTCCTTTCATGTTGCGCGCCTGTATGGAGCCTTCTTTTAATCGATTCATCAAATCGCTGTTTGACAGAATTTCAGCCAATTCAAGATCGTCCACGAATTGCTGATCACGGATGCTTTTTAAGGCCGCCGTCTCGATCAAGTTGGATAGCGATCGATTTTCAGCCTTGGCTGTTTCTGAAAAAATTTTGTAAATATCGTCTTTCAGACGTAAGGTTACTGTCTTATGCATTTCGTTCACCTGCTTTCATTTAGTGTTATCTGTATTCTAATTTATTCATTAAACATTGTCAAGTCGCTCATCGTTGGTGACGTGTTCTTTTTAATGTTGAATAAGTTTATTAATAAGCATATGCTAACAATCTGATTAACAACCATCAATTTCGATGAGCCGGGTTAAATTTTTGAAAAAGAAATTCTGGCGGAATATCAACATGATGGCTCCTACTGTCTTACATCACACTTGTATACACCGTGACATCGTCAGGGACCTCGAGCTGAACCTGCGCAATTCTGAAAACTGCATAATTCCGGCTTAAAATCGGAATTAGAAAATACATCGCATGATCAAATAATTTTTAAGGTTTTGACCTTATCTGACAAA
>CAYTAQ010000118.1:0-12275 GCA_964435695.1 uncultured Desulfobacterales bacterium
GCTGTTCGCGATCAAACAGAATGCTGTTCGGGATGAATCGGAACACTGTTCGCGATCGTTCGGAATATGCATATGGGAAAGAGTGGGTTCGTCTGCCCCACTTGGTGCACCTATTTGGTAATGATAAACAAACCTTACCTACTCACCGCAACAACACCGCCGAGGCCAGGAAATAAAAAACCGGAGCCGAAGCGGCCTGGTTAAATGAAATGAGTGTTTAAATTTAGCCTAAAAACTCAACATTCCCTTTTGAAGTAAATAATACCCATTTCCAGTTGTTGAGTATAAAAGAATGGTGAATTTTTTTAATATGTTAGTGAAACTTTTATCCTCTTCAATTACTTTTGCAAGTTCTTTCAGATATCCAGAAAGTGCACTTATTTGGCCTTCAAGCAATGGGACCGTGTTATCGCCACCCTTTTTTATTGCGCTAAGTCTATTATTGAAAGCTGTATGCGTGCTTTGCAAAACAAAATGCAAAAAAACAAGATCTTCATTAAAATGCTGGTTATAAATTCTATTAATTATGGAATGAATACCGGAAAAATAATAAAGACCCTTGGTTATATCCGGATTTTCCTCCATCTTTGAAACGACAAACTCAATTTCGTTTAAAATCATAAACTTTGATTCGCTATCGATTTTCATTTATCCATCTCCCTTAGAGACCACCTGATGCAGCCTCGAGAATGACCTCTTTATCGTCATATTGCATAATATTGATGGTATCCCCTGACCCTGAAACCGTGGCTTTATGATAAAGAGAAACAAATTTATCATCAACGTAAGTAGTTACATTTTCAGCTTCTTCAACCACAGAAAATGGGTATATGGAGGCTAATTCTTTATCTATAAAACTTATCTCCAAGTTCTGGCCTAACGCATCTGATAAAGACAAAAGAGTTTTTAGGGTAAAATTAGAATTGCCATTCAAAATTTTAGTTACAGCAGGTGGTGAAACACCCAATAAGTCAGCCAATTGAGTTCGGTTGATGCCCTTATGCTTCATTCTATCGCAAATTCGTTCTGTAAGATCTAAGATAAATGTTTCAAGGCGAAAGTCAAAATTATCCTTAAGCAATGACAACTTATTTTGCAGCCAATTTTGTTTTGCCATGATACCTATGCCTCCATATTTAACTCTACAATATTAACAGCTTCCCTGAAAAATTGGTTACGAATTAACAAAGCCTTTGCTTTCTCTCTTTGTAATATTTTGCTATGTGGTTTATCAAGATCATGAGTAAGAATTAAAGAGTGACGTAGATCTTTTCCACCAGCAAAGCATAGAACTCTTAAGCCACCCCTTGTTTTGAGCTCATAAATATCATCTCCTAAATCTCGATATTTGAGCTCATTATGTGGTGGACCGTGTTCAGTAATTCGATTGAATAGTGAGATTATTTGTGTATAATTTTTTTGTCAACACTATTAATATAATCAGTGACTTGACAAATACCATCTATAACCAAGGCGTATATATTGTAACCTAAGTTTATTTTGGACCCTATTAAAGTTATGTCCATATAGTTAACCTACAGGTTAAGTTTGTCAAGTTTTTTTTTACTTCACAACATAAATCCCAATATTTTTCTCTTTTATTCTACGCTAAAATATTTACCAGAATTTAGTATTGTTTGTTAATAGCTGTCCACTATTTAAATCTTGTGATAGAATGTGACAAGTATTGATTTTATTGCACCTTATTATTTCTATTATTTCTACAAGCGAAAGCCCCAAATCCTATAATATATCATGATGTTAGCATGTTGGGACTTATGGCCTGCGCTGATTCGTAATCAGCAGGTCAGCGGTTCGAGTCCGCTTGTCGGCTCCAGAAATAATGGGGAATCAGGCAGTTCAACTGATTCCCCTTTTTCACTTCATGCCAATCCAAATTTAGTAATATAACCGCATGCCCGGATAAAATCAATCCGCATAACAAAACGGATCCACGTGAGCCATGATAGTCTGTATTCAAATAATTATTTGATTTTCTTGATGACTGACCATATATGAATGGTAAGACATCAAGAAAAAGAGAACGAGATGATATGACAAGGAAAAAAGCGGTCCCGATACAAACATTCGACCCGTTCCATAACCGTTTATGCCGCGACATCAGAAATGAACTGTCCCTGAGCTTCATGACAGCCATTCGCAGCAGAGACCTGTCAGCCGCTGCCGGTGTCGTAAAGAGCTATGCATCTAAAGATGTTGAATCCTTCGTGGCGGAGTACATGGAAGACCGTTTAAAGCGGTACCAACGGGTTGTGCAATCAATCGAATCCCAAAACATACCGCCGGATGATACCTATCGCATCGCATGCTGCATATGGAATCAGTCATTGTTTTTCGAGTTTCACGAATGGCTTGAACAATCCTGGCATCGTGCTGCCGGATCTGAAAAACAGGTGCTTCAGGCATTGATCCGGTCCGCCGGCGTCTATCTGCTCCTGGAATCCGGCAGGATGAATGGGGCGATAAAAATGGCGGCCAAGGCCGCTGCCGGACTTTGTGAGCTGCAAACGCTTGTCCCTGGTTCTTTCGATGTTGCGCGGTTAATCGACAAGCTGTCGACACTTGATCCTGTGCCGCCGAAATTTGTGTGCGGATAATTTCATGAGCGTGAAAAACGAAATCCGAGAGCATCTTTTCTCATGAGTATATTAAATAAATTCTCTGCTTTCGCTTTATCAACACTCCTGATCCTTCTCTCCGGGTGTGCAGCGACGCATCAAGGCACCGAACCTCAGCGTCTGGTTACAGCCTATCGTGATGCCGTCGATCTTTCGGATACAGAACGCGTTAAAGAAATCTTATACCGGCAACTCGATGAATGGCAGGGTGTTCGACACAAAATCGGAGGACTTTCCAAAAAGGGGATTGACTGTTCCGGGTTTGTTTATGTAACCTTCCTCTCGAAATTCGGCATCAAGATTCCCAGGACCACGGAGTTGCAGGCCGTTGCGGGGGTCTGGGTGCCGTTCAAAAAACTCATGGCCGGCGATCTCGTATTTTTCAGAACAGGCCTCAAATCCCGTCATGTGGGCATTTACGTGGAAAATAATGTATTTATTCATGCGGCCAAAAACAGCGGCGTGATGCTGTCGCGGCTCGATGATACCTATTGGAGAAAAAAATATTGGAAATCCGTCCGGATTAAAACTTTATAAATTCGAATGAACCAAAGAATATACAAATACTGAAATGATGTCTTTAAAATAATATCGCGCTGGGGTATAAAATTTTAATATGAAGAAAAAAATACTTGTTGTTGACGACAATCGCATGCTTCGGAAATTTTTATCAACGTACCTGGAAAAGGAAGGGCATCTCGTCAAAACGGCCGGAGATGGATTCGAAGCTTTGGAAATGCTCTCTGGCTACACCCCGGATGTCATGTTCATTGATCTGTTTATGCCGAAAATCGATGGTGACCGCCTGTGTCAGATTGTCCGGTCCAGACCGGGGCTGAAGGATTGTTACATCGTCATCCTTTCCGCGGGGCTTGCCGAAACCGGAAAAGATTATACCAAAATAGGCGCCAACGCCTGCATCGCCAAAGGTTCCTTCAGCAATATGGCCAAAAATGTTTTAACGGCAATCCAGGAGGCGGATGCGCCGGCAAAAGAAACGGATACCCAATCGATCATCGGCTTGGATGCAGTGTATTCCCGGCAGTTGACAAAAGAATTGATATCCAGAAATCGCCATCTGGAAACCATTCTTGAAAGCATGACCGAGGGTTTTCTGGAAATCTTTTCCGAACGCGTCGTCTATGCCAACAACGCGTCCGTTGAAATACTGGGAAAGGACATGGAGAAACTGCTGTACGCATATCCGCCGGATCTATTTGAAGGCAAGGCAAGGGGTTATATTAAACAATTGCTGTCCGGCAAGGTGAAATCGGATGCCAAACAGGATACGACCTTCGACTTAAGCAAGCGGAAAGTCGCCATTAAAAGCTACCCGGTGGAAGGAGAAGTTGAAACATCCATCATCATTTTGTCCGATGTTACAGAACAAAACCGCCTGGAAGAAAGGCTTCAGCAAGCCAAAAAAATGGAGGCCATCGGAACGCTTGCCGGCGGCGTGGCGCATGACTTCAACAATCTGCTGATGGGCATCCAGGGGAACATCTCCTTGATGCTTTTGGACGTGAAGGAGCAGGATCCGAACTTTGAAGAAATCAAGAGCATCGAACGCTGTGTGGAAAGTGCGGCAAAACTCACAAAACAACTGTTAGGCTTTGCCAGAGGCGGGAAATATACCGTAAAAGCCACCAGCCTTAACGAACTGATCAGAAGATTGACCGGCATGTTTGAACGCACCCATAAGAATATTGCGTTTCACAAGACATACCACCCCAATTTATGGGCGGTTGAAGTGGATCAGGGCCAGATAGAGCAGGTCGTAATCAATCTGCTTTTGAATGCCTGCCAGGCCATGCCCCAAAGAGGCGATTTGTATGTTCGGACCGAAAATGTATTCCTTGATGAACAGGCCCTCAAATCCTACGATATAAAGCCGGGAAGGTATATCAGGATATCCGTTGTCGATACCGGCACGGGTATGTCTCCGGAAATCCAGCAAAGAATTTTTGAACCCTTTTTTACGACCAAAAAAGTCGGCGGCGGCTCGGGGATGGGACTGGCCTCAGCTTTCGGCATTGTAAAAAACCACGGCGGCATCATCGACTGTCAGAGCGAGCCGGAAAAAGGAAGCACCTTCAGTGTTTACCTGCCAGCCTCCTATTTTGCAGCCATAAAAGAAGGAGAAACCCATGTTGAACTGTTAAAGGGCGCTGAAACCATATTGATCGTGGACGATGAATGGGTTGTTCTCAAGGTCGGCAGGCGCTTGTTAAAACATCTGGGATATCGCGTTTTCATCGCAAAAAACGGCAATGCCGCCTTAAAAATATTTAATGCCTGCGAAGACACGATCGATCTGGTACTGCTGGATATTATCATGCCGGAATTGAATGGAGAAGATGTCTATCAAAGGATGAAAGAAAAAAACCCGGCCGTTAAAGTGCTGTTGTCGAGCGGTTACAGCATCGACAGGCAGGCAAGACAAATGATCGAAAAAGGTTGTCTTGGATTTATTCAGAAGCCGTTCACGATGAAGCAGCTCTCGCTGCAAATCAGAAAAATACTGGATTAAGAAATGGCAACTGGTATAAGCCATTGACATCTTATTGAAATCCGTATAGTCTGATAGAATTAAAACGGCAACCCGTACATTTTCGACTCGTCAAGATAGCGGAGAAAAAACAATGAAAGATCCGGAAGACCAGGGCATTCAGGCGGAACTGAATAAAATATCGAAAAATATCGACACGATTTTAAACCGGATAAAGAATCTTGATCCGGTGTACCGGGAAAAAACTTCAGAAAATAAAGATTGATGAATGCTTTCTATTATGGGAGGGACCATGGCGTTAACCAAAAATGATATTGTTGCAAAGGTGCATGACCTGGGTTTCACCAAAAAGCAGGCGGTCAGTACCGTAGAGTCACTTTTGGAAATCATTAAAAGTACACTGGAAAAAGGCGACGATGTACTGGTTTCAGGATTCGGTAAGTTCTGCGTCAAAAAGAAGAAGGAGAGACGGGGGCGAAACCCGGCAACCGGATCCGATTTGACACTTAACGAGCGAAAGGTCGTGACCTTCAAATGTTCCGGTAAACTTCGGAACGGTATCAACTTATAGCTGTCAGCTCAATGCCATTAATTTAATGGCATTGGCTGTCGGCCGGTCTTGTATCATTGCGCTTCACAAAGCCACAGATACTGGTATGGACTCAATGCCAGCGCCCGTGACGGATACCGTCTGCCGCTAATAAGGTCTTGCATCTTTAAAGGCGCTCCTGTTTTTGAAAGAGAAATACATACCGGTTCAGAGGATATGTTGGTTATGGCGTAAATCCGTTGATTGCCGGCGATTCGAATCAGTCCGAAAATTCTCGGATCCAGATCCAGCACCTCAAACGCCGCATTTGGATGAAACGCCCGCTGTTCTCTCCGCGTCTTCATCATTTCAATCGTTGGGTAGAAAATCTTTGACCTGAAGGATCCCGGATCTCGTATTTGCCCCAATACGCAGTCGGCATCCAGCATCTCCCGGTTGATGGACCGCGCCCTGCCTGTTTTCATTACGCCTTCTTTCCAGTTTCGGGATCCCAATATGCTGTGAATATAGCTGGCCGGCACGCCCGGAAAAACGAACTGTATGGCTTGAGAAGCCAGAAACCTTGAGGCAAGTCGGGAATCTCCGTCAGGCGTTTTCCGGGACAGGGCATCCACATAGGTAATATTGAGCTCGTAGGGGCTTTCCGATCCGTCTGCGTTTTTTTTATAGGAAACCCGCCCGCCGTTTTTCATGACGAAACCGGCCAGCTCGGCCACGATCTCAGAAGGCAGGATTCCTTCAAGGGGCCGGACGCCGATGCCGTCATGGGAGGCTGTAAAATTGAAGAAAGCATTGGTTTTGGAAAAATTGCCCAAACTCCGCGCCCACTGTGTCAGCTGCGTTGCATCCTCTTTTGCGATTGTATACAGGAGCAAAGGGGGCAGGGTAAAGTTATATACCATCTGAGCTTCATCATGTCCATCGCCGAAGTAGCTGATATTCTCCTTATGCGGTACATTGGTCTCGGTTATCAGCAGGGTTTCCGGCGAGACGTGATCGAGTATCGCACGAAACAGTTTAACCATTTCATGGGTTTGATCCAAATGGATGCAGGGAGTGCCGATCTCTTTCCATAAATAGGCAATGGCATCCAGCCGAATAACGGAAGCTCCCTTTTCAACATACAGCAGCAGTGTTTTGATCATTAAAGCCAGCACATCCGGATCGTTAAAATTGAGGTCGACCTGATCCGAACTGAAAGTCGTCCAAAGATTGACAATCTCGCCGGAATTTTTTGTAAATTCGGTTAAGAGCGGTAAAGACCTGGGCCTGACGACCCGGCTCAAATCGACGCCGGGATCAATCTCAATGGCCAGATGATTAAACCCTTTGGATTCTTGGAGATATTTCTTAAACCATTCGCTCTTGGCAGACACGTGATTTAAAACCAGATCGAACATCAATTTAAAATCGCGTCCAATGGCCTGAATGTCTTCCCATGTTCCGAGATCATTTCGAACCGTTGCATAGTCCATGACGGAAAATCCGTCGTCTGATGAGTAAGGGAAAAACGGTAGAAAATGAATGGTGGAAACCACATCCCTTAAATATTTCTCTGCAAACGCGTGCAATGTTCGCAGGGGAATTTCGCCGCTTCGATAAAGCGTATCGCCATAACATATGAGAATGATATCCTTTTCAGAAAAAAGATCTTTGCGGAACGTTTCTCTTCTCTCGTGCCCATGGATGAGCGGATAAATTTTCTGAAACGCCTGTTCTCCTTTTTTTTCGCCATAGATACGATAGAGCGATTCTTTGATTTTTTGAATGGGTTCCATCATATTATCCCCTCCCCGTTTCGATCTTGGCTCTTAACGGAACTTGAATTATCAATTGACAATTATCACTTGTCAATTGATAATTAAACGATTTCATTTACATAAAAAGAACTTCGCTCGCTTGGTTCACAATTGTTTATGGAAACTTCGAGACATCAATCATGCAATGGACTGACCCCTTAGATTTTAAAGACTGGACAAGCCGGATATTTTCTTTCCGATCCCTTTTTATCGGTCTGTTGTTCCTGATGGTGATAATTTCGGAGCTGAGATTCGACTGGGTGGAACAGACCGTGGGTTCTTTCCTTGTCACCACCAATGCAAAGCGACCGGAATCGGGCATCATATGGGAAATCGGCAATCAAACCCGGAAGGCCCAAAAAACCCTCGAACAAATCGTAACCGACAAACAATCGTCTCAGAGGGAAGCCAGAAATGCCACGAGTTTTAAGCACATCGCAGCCACCATACAACCGGACCAGTGGATCATGATATCACCTGATCGTTTCCGGTTTCTCTATCTGAAGCTATCTCCTGAAACCGCAGAAGAGATTCTCCCCCCTTTAGAATTACTGACGCTCATTAACAATAGACAATGGGATCGAACCTATTTTGAAAAAGATGGGAATGGTCTTAAGATATACCTGCTCGATAAAAACAACCGCGTGCTGAAGCAACTGGAAATCTCACCGGATCTACTCTATTACATGGAACAAAGTGAAATGGAAGTTGCTGAATCTCTAAATTATTTTCAAAAATTTGAAAATCGCATCTACCCCGCGGATCGTTTTTTTCATGTGCTCCAATCTCTGGATGAAAATGTTCGAAAAGGCGTGTTGCTGCGTCCGGAAAACCTGTTGCGTATACCCGGGCAAATTACCAGGGTCGGCATTTCCGACGAAGCCATATCAGGATTTATCGAACTGGGATTTGAAATAGAATCAGGGACACAGCAGACGGTCCTTCTTTTGCAGGGGCATGAATGGGCTGTCTGGCGCTTAAGATCTATTCTGGAGAGGCAGGAAATGAAAGGACCCGCTCCCGGGCGATCCTTTTCGCCGGAAAGCAAGCCCCAAAATAATATAAAATTTCCGGGTTGAGGAAATCTGTATGGAAGCTGACTCAAAAAGTTGTTTTCACTCGAACCCTTGGTTCCTTGACCCCTTGAACCCTTAGCGCCTGATATGCAAGCATCATTTTTTAACAACATATTTCGCCGGCTGATATGGCTCTTTTATTTCATATTAACCGTCGCCGCATTCTGTGCCCTTTTGATAGTGGTACTGTTCTTTATTACCATAAAAGACCTGCCACGCGTTCCGGAACCCTTGAATCGAATTATCGAAACGCCCCCAACGGAAATATTTGCGGGAACCGGTGAAAGAATCCTGGTGCTGGGGGGAAGAGAAGCCGTGCCGCTCAACAGGGTATCCCCTCATTTTATCCATGCCGTCCTTGCCACGGAAGATCATCGCTTCTGGGAGCATCATGGTGTCGACAAACTTCGCACCTTGAAAGCCCTCTGGGTGACGCTGTTTCGACCCGGAAACATTCAAGGCGCTTCCACCATTACCCAGCAGCTGGCAAAAAATCTCTTTTTCAGCTTTGAACGCTCCTACAAGAGAAAATTCCAGGAGCTCATGATCGCCCTGCAAATTGAATCTCAATACAGCAAGGAAGAAATCCTGCAGGCTTACCTGAATCAAATTCCCTTCGGGGTCGGTGCGCATGGTATTGAGAATGCCGCCCGAACCTTTTTCGGAAAATCCGCATCGGACCTGGACTTGGCTGAATCCGCACTCCTCGCAGGGCTCCCCAAATCCCCCACGCGTTACAACCCGTATCTCTATTTTGATAAGGCCAAAAAAAGGCAGCAGGTGGTACTGGAAAGAATGCTCGCCGTCAAAACCATATCCCCCATTGAAGCCCAACAGGCATCAACGGCGATTCTGAAGCTGAAGCCCCAACCATCGGGCGCCCGCACCGGCAGCTATTTTTTAGATACGGTCATCAAGCAACTCGAAGAGCGGTATGGGACAGATGTTGTCTATCACGGTGGATTGAAAGTGATCACAACGCTCAACCCCGAAATGCAGACCTGGGCGGTGGAGGCTTTGCAAAACGGACTTGAGGGGTTGGACCGGGTGATGGGCCTGCCGGAAAAAGCCGGCCAAGGCCTGGAAAAAAACACCCTTAAACCCCAGGGCGCCATTGTTGCAGTGGAAACAAATTCCGGTGCGGTGAAGGCGCTGGTGGGCGGCAGAGATTATGCCGAATCGGAATACAACCGCGCCCTTCAAAACAACCGCCTGCCGGGCTCCGGCTTTAAACCGTTTCTCTATTACACGGCCTTTGAAACCCTGAATATTCATCCTGCAACCCTATTTGTCGATCGACCCGTCCATATTGCTGTAAAAGGCGGCAAGGACTGGCGACCGCAAAACTTTTCAAGGGAACATGAAGGACGAATGGTGTTGAAAAAAGCATTCATCGATTCCGTCAACACCATTGCGGCACAATTGATCCAACAGATACGCCCGGAAAATGTCATCCAAACAGCCAGACTGTGTGGAATCGAGAGCCCTTTGGCCCCCGTTCTTTCCGTTGCATTGGGAACATCGGGCGTCAGCCCGCTGGAAATGGCTTCAGCCTTTGGAACATTTGCCACCGGCGGTATTCGGCATCAGCCCTTTTTCATCCGCCGGATTGAAGACTCCTTTGGAAGAGTCCTTGAGGAGCATATTATTACCAGCGAAAAGATACTGGATCCCGCCACAGCCTATCAGGTGGTGGATATGATGCGAGATGTGATCGATTCCGGCACGGGGTCCATTGTCAGGGAGCTTGGCTTTAATCTGCCGGCAGCCGGTAAAACCGGGACCACCAATAATTTCATGGATGCCTGGTTTACAGGATTCACCCCCACGCTTTCAACATCGGTGTGGGTCGGTTTCGATCAAGGAATGGGGCTGCGCGACACCCGTAAGGTGGGTATTACCGGCGGGCGCGGTGCGGCACCCATATGGACCGATTTCATGATCAAAGCAACCGGGGGCGAACCTGCTCGGGAATTCTCAATCCCGCCGAATATCCGGTTCGAATCCATTGACCCGGAAACCGGTTTTGCGGCTTCCTATTTTACAAAAAACCCCATGCGGGTCGCACTGAAAAAAGACCAAACTCTTAAAAAATCGTTTTTAGGTTTTAAGTTTTAAGTTTTAGGCTTAAAAGACTTGTTCCCTTCAGGTACTTAAAACTTAACACCTAAAACCTAAAACGATAGTAAAAAGACAATGTTAATTTTTAGAAGCTGAAAGATGCATTGTAATAAAACCTGATATGATACACCTCCTACGACATATGGCCATGCGGCTATGGCTCAGCATTCTGGTGGGAACCATGACGGTTCTTTGGTGCCTCCCGGTGGTCTCGGCCGACATCAAACTGATCTGGATGCTTGTCGTTGTGGTTATCGCGCTGGTGTTCACCTTCCTTGCCATCGGATGGATTTTCAATAGCCTGGCGCTGAAAATGATTGAACGTCTTATCCGGGAAGCGACGATCTGGGAGCGGGCCGGGAATTTTCATCAGGCTGAAAAGATTTTCAGGAAAGCGGTCGCTGTCTTCGACAGCTTTCTCATATCGCCTTCTTCGAAGAAAAATAAGTCGAAACACCTCATCACGCACCTGGCGCGGTTTTATCTGGCCCGTCAGAATAGAGATCATTCGGCTGAAACCTTTATCACCACGTACCTGCATGCGTATCCGGGGGAAAAGGCGTTGGCTGAAGAGTGGCTGCAGCAGGCGACGCTTCAAAATGAGCTGACGCCTGACCAGCAGGAATTGGCCTACCGGATCGGTGAAGCACAGCCTGAGAATCTTAAAATTCAGATATTTCTTGCCCGATTTTATCTTTCAACCGAACGCAATGATTATCAGGCGCTCCAATCCTATCGCCAAATCCTCGAAAATGACCCTGCATTGGATACAGGCCTGACCGCCCAACTGGCGGATCTTTTTTTTCAGGACCGCCGAACCGATGCATGGGCCTTGAAAGCCTATGTGACGTCCTATGCAAAGAATCCGCAAAAGGATCATCTGTTGAAAGGCATGGCCGCTTGCCTGCACTGGACAAACGGCGATACCCTGCCCCCGGATCTTTTGAATGCGGCCGAGGGATTTTTATCCCATATCCAGCTGCGCGATCGAAAAAGGATATGGGAAGGCTTCACGCCCCCTGCCCGGCCGCCCCTTGCACCGGAAATTCGTCCCAAGATGAATCGGCTGGAAATCGCCCGCAAGGTGTTGAAGACCTCGTTTCAGACAACGCGCGCCTTCAGCCGGTCTTTTTTATCCGCTTTATCCGCTCTCTTTGTTTTTTCCAAATCCGTTTACCGGCGAGCCAGGAATTATAAGCATCTGAAAACGATGCTGAAGTGGGGAGGCATCGGCCTCGCTGGCGCCGGTCTTGCAGTCCTGGCCGTCAACACCGTTTCGTATCTCATCAAACCCAAACCGGAAATCATGGAAAAAGAGATACAATCGGTTGTCGTCGTCAAGGATCCGTTTACCCTGCAGGTGGCGGCATACATCAAGAAAGAGCAGGCCCAAAAGTATGTGGCCGAATTGAAAGCATTGAAACTGGATGCTTACTGGACCGAAGCAAAGGGCGTCAAGACCCAATGGTATCAGGTGAGAATTTCTCACTTCCCGGACAAAGACAGCGCCCGCACCTACGGCGAAACCTTAAAAGCCAAAGGCATCATCGACGATTTTTATGTGGCCAATTATCAGCGGCC
>CAYTAQ010000119.1:0-12217 GCA_964435695.1 uncultured Desulfobacterales bacterium
TAGGCGGCCGGCGGGATCACCACCTCGCTGGGAAACGGAAAAAAAGAAGACTCCAGAGCCATGAGCATCACAATGCCCGGATACCCCCACTGGCCAACAGTACCTGCCAGCCAGGCGACGAACTGGTGAAACATGTCAGGACCTCCCTGTTTTAAGAATCTTGGGTAAATCTTCCCCATCGAAACAATACCCGCAATGACCGCCGCAAAGATTCACTTCATCAATGTCCCGCTGATCGATGGGGAAAACCTTGCAGGCCTGCGGGCGACAGGAGCCATAGACAAAACATCTTCCTTGTTTTGTCAGCATCGGACAGGTGTAGAGCAGGTTGCAGCAGGTGCCGCATTGACGGCAATCGCCTGTTCGGGCAGAAAGTTGGCGCTGAACATATTCCCTTCGAAAATGAACCAGCCCCAAACGCCTCAATTTGCCGCTGGCGTGAAGCACAAAGCGTGAATCCTGAAACGCCTGTTTGACAGGGAAAATCAAACGAGAGAACAAAATGGATAGACTGGCGATCTGTCCGAACCATCTGTGCGTACCATGGCTAATTATCTGCATATTCGCTCCTGTTGAAAAGTATTCCGGTTATCTTTGCAGCGCCAACACTTGTTTTTGTCGGTGGTACCCAATTTTCGAAAAACGAATCCAGTACCTGGGTCGGACCTAAAGGCATGTGGCCGTAACGAATGGATAATTGTTCTTTGGCCGCAGATTTAGACGCATCATCAACTACTACCTTCCAAAGCGCCGCGGCCAAGCCCGAACGGTCAGCCCCGGCCTTGCAGTGAATCAGGACAGGACGAGGAGCCACTCTAAAGAGCCCCAACAGTTTTTCGATTTTAGCAGAAGAAGGCGTTTTGTCGGCGCTCAATCTAAGGTCATAATGCCTGACACCCAATTCACGGCAGGTTGTGATCTCTATTTGGTACCATGGTGCACCTTCGTTTTTCCCCCTCAGGTTGATGATTGAGCGTAAATTGAACTTATGGAGGTAATATTCCAGTTCGTCCTGATCCAATTGTGCAGATCGATAAGCCTCGACAGGGGTGATCGGATGAAAATTCCCCTGCTCTTCCATATACCATAAACGCGCCGCCACGATAACCACGAAAAAACAGATAAACACCATTGTTGTTTTTATGAACTTCTTTTGAATTTGTCTCACACTTGCCCCTTTCTGCAGCGATAGCTCGCTTTGTTGACTCTAAAATAACAGGCGATTATGAAGGGATCATGAAGCAGGCGGTATTTTTTTAAATTTTTTAAACTGCACTAGCGAGGGAATTCTCCGTAATGATTTGACTGTTTTCGGATCTTAGCTCAGACCGAGGGAAGCTCACCGAAGTTTTGCTGCGAGGTTTTTCAATTATCTCAAATTGAGCGGGTGTAATCCCGGGGGATTTAGAGAATCAATTTAAATATTATATAATTACAGACAGTTGAATACCTGATAAACACCATACGAACGCTGTTTGCTGACTTATGGAACAACATCAAGATTTTCATAGAAAGAAAGGCAACGGCGAAATGCATTGGGATGCCTTTCGCTTTTTATGGTTCTATTTGTCTTCGACGAATCCAAAACAGCGTGAAAAACAATATCGCTAAAAATACCGGCATGCCGATCAGCAGTGGCAGTATACCTCTTGGATTCAGACGCACATATTCATGCACAGTTAAGTGCAGGCCGGGGCTGGAAACAGGCACGCTGCTAGCCTCGGGAGTATCCGGTTTCGGTATGGAAACAATATAGGCAAGATAGTTCCCACTCAAAATTGAATAAATTATCCATTTTTCAGTGGATGATTCTCCTTGAGCAAGTGGCGGGATGGTTTGAGTTCTTTGCGGCGACCAATCTTCCGGATCCACGGGTGCCCCATCCTCAAGATTTACAATATTCATCGCCGCAATCAGCGGGGGTGACGTGCCTTCGCCATTATAGGTAGTCGTTGTTTCAAACACAAGTTTGTCACCGGTTTTGCTGACCATATTCGAAGTGCTGATTCCGATCTGCAAAGGGGATTGAGCCATGACGGATTCACCCAAAGTGGCGTATGCCGTGACTAAAAGAACAGCGAGGAATAATATCCTGCGGATCTTTGTTTTCATGCTTGCTTGCCTCCTTGCAGTTGAAGTTTGGGCCCGATAACCCAAATAAGTAAGACCAAAACGATACCTGTACACATGACAGGCGAGAGAAGAAACGAACTCATCTCCAGAACTCCCCGGTTATTGATCAAAATTTTCTCAAAAAAATGTGCGCAGGCTTCCATGGGATCGATTCGTTTCAATAACTTGCCCAATGCACCTGCCTGGGCTGTTCCCGGGAGTTGTGTGGGAAGCAGGAGGAACAGAAAAACCACCAGACTCATGGCAATGCTTTCCCGGTTGGATGCGGCCCGGATACTCATGAGCATCCCGATACCGGCGCTCAGTAACACCAATATGCTTCCGATGATGAGCGCCCAGACAAAAGCAAACATAAAGAAATCAATATCCGGCGCCAGCATCAACCCATACGGATATGTAATCGCCATGACCGCAGGCCAGGGCGAAATGGCGGCCAGAAATTTGCCGAAAATAATCGCGCTGCGAGGTGTAGGGGTCAACAACAGCGTTTCAAGACTGCCTTTTTCTCGTTCGCCGCTGATTGCATCGGCGCCAATGATCAGGCTGATGAATAAACTGATCACAATTGCCGCCCGTAAGGTCATGTGGACCATTTCCTTTGGTGGAATCAGGCTCAGTTCGCTGTTTGTGGCCAATAAAAAGGACAGCACGCTGAGTAGTATGCTAAACAGCAATAAGAGCACCGGCGCTCTCCCGCCGATCCACAAATCAGCAAGCTCGCGTGATGTAACCACCCACCAGGTGGGCATGCCCGGCATGTTCTTTTGGGTCTGTTGATGTTCACTCATAGTGTACCGCCCTCCGTCAATTTCAGAAAAACTTCTTGCAGTCTTCCATTTTCAGTTCCAAAACCCAGAATAGGAATCTTTGCCTGAATTAAGGTGCTCAAGATGCCATTGCGGATCTCATGCGTGTCAGTTTCAGGTGATTCTATGATTTCGATTTCAAGAGAACCGTTTCCTCCTGTTACAGGGGTGACATTCCTCACAGCCGGAATTGTCCCTGCCACATGCGATGCTCTATCCATATATGAAGGATGAACACGAACGCGAACAATATTTTTTTCCGAACTCTTGATGACATCGGCAACAGATCCTATCGCCACAACGCCTCCCTCTTTCAGAATGATTACATCATCACACACCTGTTCGATTTCCGATAGCAAATGACTGCATAATACCACGCTCGCGTTTCGTTCCCGGGCAATACGCCGGATCAATGCCAGCAATTCCTGTTGCCCCTTCGGATCTAAGCCTAACGTCGGTTCATCCAAGAAGACCACCATCGGATCGTTAATGAGCGCCCGGGCAATCCCAAGCCGTTGGCGCATTCCTCGACTAAACGTGGAAATCAATGATTTTGCACGTCTGTCAAGCCCCACGTCAGCCAGTAGTCTAAACGCTCGTGTTTTGGCTTCACGGCTTTTCAAGCCATACAGCCTGCCACCGTATATCAGGTACTCAATCGCGGTCATTCGCTCCGGAAATCCATGACTTTCAGGCAGAACACCGATAATGCGACGAATTGCATCAGGATTCTCGGCGCCAATGCCGTTAATAAAAAATTTTCCCTGGGTCGGTTGGACAATCATCGTGAGAATACGTATCGAGGTGGTCTTACCGGCTCCATTCGGCCCCAGAAAACCCATGACACGCCCTGCATGCAATGAAAACGATAAGCCCTGAAGCACTTGTCTGGAGCCGTATGTTTTTTGCAAATTTTCAGCGAATAATATTGCTGATCTTGCATCCGGTATGTTTTTTAGCATGTTCCATGTCTCCTGCGAATCAGTAGAAGAGGTTATATTCCGCACCGAGGGTGACGGTATATGCCGGATCGGCCTGGCTGTCCGAAATATTTCGGATATACCCGATTCTTGTAAAAACTTTCAGATCTTTCCATTGCGTCACGATCGCTTTCCCCCCAAGATCTATTTCGGATTCGAAATCCACGTCTGCATTCTCTTTTACGCTGTTGATGCCGATATCAAAGCCGACGGTTAACCATTTGTTGACATCTTTAATGAGATCGACCATGGCTTCTATTTCCAGGCTCTCATCAACTGCTGAATTCAAGTGCTTAAACAGAGATAATGTGGAGGTGACCATGAAAAATGTCTCTTGATCAAAATAAGAATATTCCATCTCGATGCCGATAGCCTGATCGAGATCATCCATTTTTTCGCCGGCTTCTTGCATGTATAATTGATGCCGGTATCCCCCCGTTACTGTGAAACCGCGTTGGAATAGATCCCAGGACGATAATCCGTGCAGTTCGTCGTCCATGGTGGAATATTCCAGCTCAGTCCTGGATGTCAGGTCGGTGGTATTTTCTCGATCGGCGTTTTTCTCTCCGGGTTTCTCATTTGAAAAGCTGAGCGCCATGACTTCCCTGAGGGTAAGCTCCTCCCAGGGCGACCATTCCAGGGCCGGTTCGGTCTCCACATTAACCGCATTGGCGGTTTCCTCATCAATTGAATATTTTTCAAACGTAAAGTCAGCCTGGGAATCCATGGTGAAAGCAGTGGCGTCAGAGAGTTCGACCTCATATTCGAGGATGAGATACGGAACGGCAATCGTATACCCATCGAGTTCATCGTCCTGGGAAGTCACGGACGTCCCTTCCACACCGACGGAGAGCTTATTTTTCTCAAGATGCAGCGCAAACGACGGTCCGTTCATCCCTAATACAATCAGCGCACACGCGGCGAATATCCAAAATATATGTTTTATGCGTTTCATCAGGTTACCTCGTATGATTTGTCCGTCATGTCCATCACATTATCGACTGACCGGCATGGACATGACGCGATTCATGGCAGCAATGTTCTTGAGCTGCTTTGCCTGGGTTCAATGTTCAACTGCCAATATCTCACCGGTTTCCCTGTCGATAACCACGTCGGTTTCACGGCCGTTCACAGGATCAATCTCAATGACATAGGATGCCCGCAGAAACTTTTTTTCAGTCTCGACATCGGTTACACGGCCAGGGACTTTCTTGAGGGCTATGGCTTTGGCAAATTCTTTTGAAATAGAATTTGCATGTGAATCCTTTGTGATTTTAACAAGTTCTGTTCGTCCGGTCTTGCCCTGGACCGTCTCTTCAGCGATCAAACCGATTCCCGGCGCATAGAACTTGTGTTCGGCCGCATCCGGTTCCAAGGGCGTCCATTCTTTGGTCTTCAGGCAATTCTGATACGACGCGAACGTCACTGACAATGATTCACTTAGACTAAGCACTTCGGCTATGTCCTCCGCCTCCCCGGCATAATACTCCTGACGATACGATGCGCCGATCTGCGGATCGGCCTGCATGACGATACCGGGTTGTGCGCCTTCTATCCCGGCTTCCCATGACCCTTTGGTGCTCACGACTTTACCGCCCTCAATTTCTTTTGAAGCTTCGCCGAAATACCAGACGTTCCCGGCCTTATCCTGCGCATACCAGTCGAGGGTCTCTTCGGCCAATTCATCATTCTTCCATACCCGATCGCTGACCACGACGCAGCGAACGCCAATAATGTGTTTGGTTTCGTGGGTGACAGACACCTCAATTCTTTCCTTCCCATCCTCCGTCGTTCCCTGGTAGATAAAGGTTTTCCCGGGAGTGAGCGGCAGGTAGAGATTGTTAATGGTTGTGCTAAACTCAGCCGGATTGATCACGGGATTATAAGTTTGATCCTTGGCAGATGCAGCCGGGGTTACGGCACCACCTATGTTCGTGATCAGCATTATTCCAACGAACAAGATAAAAACAGGGCGATGTTTCATTGTTGAGTTCTCCTCTGCACCGCCGACGTCTCGTCGGTCCGGGCCGGCATAGATATTTGCCCATGACCACCAGGACGGTGCCGGCGCAATTGACGGTTGACGATTGCCTGCACCTTGAACATGTTTTTCACCTTATCAGAAGCAGATTATCGGAACATTATCCCAAAATTATGATTTGATAATGTTAAGAAAAAAGAGGCCACGCAAATATAGCAACATTATCAAATGATAATGTTTTCATAATCATGGCATAATGTTAATATGGTATGGATAAAAACGTGATTGCAACGTCATGTCTGGACCAAAAGGATGGTTGCCAAAATGCGGATAATTATTGTTGAGGACGATGGGAAAATCGCTCTTTTCGTCAAAAAAGGATTGAGGGAAGCCGGGTATGCCGTCGATCACTTTGAAAACGGAGAAGATGGTTTGCACGCCGGGTTGACTGAACCGTATGATCTGGCGGTGATTGATTTAATGCTGCCGAAACTGGATGGATTGACCTTGATCGAAGAGCTTCGCAAAAACAATATCAATACACCCGTCTTGATTTTAAGCGCCAAAAGAAGCGTAGACGACCGGGTCATGGGATTGAAAAAAGGCGGGGATGATTATTTAACCAAACCGTTTGCTTTCTCGGAGCTGCTTGCCCGGGTCCAGGCCCTGCTTCGTAGAACCAGTCAGATTGCAAGTCCGTCAAGTCTTTCGTTTGCGGACTTAACCTTGAATCTGCAGATCCGGAGCGTTGTCAGGGCCGGCGTGAAAATCGAGCTGCAGCCGCTGGAGTTTTCTCTGCTCGAGTACTTAATGCGCAATGCAGGGCAGATCGTTTCCAAGACCATGATTATGGAACACGTGTGGGACTACAATTTCAATCCTCAAACCAACGTGGTTGAATCGAGGATATGTTATTTGCGGGATAAGATCGACAAGGGGTTTGACAACAGGTTGATCCACACCATCAGGGGAGTTGGATATGTTCTTAAGGAAGATTCTTGATTTAAAAGACACCTTGTCGTTCAAGCTGACCCTCTGGTATGCAGGGATATTTATGTTTACCTCCTTGAGCGCCCTGTCTGTCTATTATTATCGTATTTCCGCTATTACCCTGGAACGCACGGATGATGAGCTTGTAGAGCAGATCGGTGACTTTTCAGCATTACTGGCGGAACATCATCGCGACGAAGCCATCCAGGCAATGATAGCTGATGCTCAGTCAGAAGACCAGCACAAGATGTTTTTTCGCCTTTTATCACTGGATGGGAATGTGATCGCATCCACCGATCTGCAATCGTGGAAGAGTCTTGAGATTCCTGATAGCCAGATAGCCACCCTTCTCAACAATCAAACAATTATACGAGAGACACGGATTGTCCCCGAACAGTTATACAAGGTGAGGATGGTATATGGGTTCCTCGATCCGGCAACAATCATGCAGATAGGTCTTTCACTTGAAGACAATGAGGAATATTTACATGTTTTTCGAGACTTGATCCTGTTGTTGATGATTCCGTTTTTCATCCTTGCGACGATAGTTGGATGGTTTCTGGCACGAAAGGCCCTGATGGGTGTAGAGGAAGTCTCTCAGACGGCAAGCGAGATAGCCAATGGCGCTCTTGGCAGACGGGTGGAGGTCAAAAAGCGCTCTGCAGAAATCGACAAACTTGCCCGTGTATTCAATCTTATGCTGGATCGTCTCCAGGAAATGATGAAGGTCATGCAGGAAATGACCGACAATATCGCCCACGATCTCAGAAGCCCGTTGACCAGAATCCGCGGCATTGCGGAAATGACATTGATCGGCAAGAAAACATCAGTAGATTATGAAGAGATGGCCGCAAGTACCGTAGAGGAATGTGATAATCTGATAGACATCATTAATACCATGCTGGACATATCAGAGGCAGAAGCCGGTTTAGGAGATCTTACCATTGAAAAAATCGATCTGAAAAAGTTGATTCTGGCTGCTTGTGAATTTTTTCAACCGATTGCCGATGAAAAAAACATCAGAATAAGAACCCATCTGCCGGAAAAAATTGATATCAATGCAGACAAGAACAAACTTCAGCGAATCGTAACGAACCTGCTCGAAAATGCTATAAAATATACACCTCCGGATGGGCTCGTAACCATTTCGGTTCTCAATAGCGGCGATGAGGTCAAGATTGTCTTTGAAGATACCGGCATCGGCATTCCTGAAAAGGATATGCCCTACATATTTGATCGCTTTTTTCGCGGGGATAAAAGCAGAACCCGGGCCGGCATAGGCCTGGGTCTCAGCATGGTCAAAGCTTTTACAAAAGCTTTGAAAGGCACTGTTATGGTATCGAGTGCTCTCAACAGAGGAAGTACATTTACATTGATTATCCCCATCTGAACGATTCGGCCTTAAAGGGATCGCGACCATGCGCGAAAAACCTGCGGTATTGTTGCTACCATTTTGCCCCATGTATCGTTCAGATAGTTACTAATGAGGCCAAAATTATTTAGACATTAACGTATAACTAACAGCAGAATGATAGTCTGGATTGCGCTATGTTTCATTCATATTCCATGTCACGAATCCGACTTTTCAGCTCTCTCGCCCCAAAAGATAATTCCTGTTTATTGGCTGCAATCTTGCACGATGATAGCGATATTTCAAAGCTATATTTTCTTTATCTCATTTTGTTAATTAGTTATAAAGATCTTGATTGATAACTTCGTTTATTGTTGTTGGGATATTTCCAATTAGAACGTGAAGACCGCGATGATACCTTTCCTGGCATCATTAACGTCAGGAAGTATAACAACGTTCTTAGATTTCCAGTATTTTGACATGGGTATTGCGGTAAGAGTCGTAAGGACATGGGATGCGACTATATCACTAAACCAATGCTGGTCGCGCTCTATTCTGCAAAAGCCTGTAAAAATTGAGATGCCGTAGCTGATTCCAGTAACCCATGGATTCCAGTCACTCATTGTTGAAACAGTAGATGCAAAGGATGCCGGCGGTGTTGTGTGCCCGGATGTAAAGGAGTCATTATTACTGTCATTTGGTCTGCTACGATCAACATTATGCTTAAGCAGAGCGCAAATATTCATGTCCAGTATCAGTTTTTCAAAACCCATAACAGCTGTGTCTAAGAAACCTTTCTTGTCAAATGCATAACCGGAAAGAAACATTCCCGCAAATATGGTGTTATATATCACACCTGAGCCCAAGTAATCGTTTCCCAGCCATTCAACGTCAGATAGCGGATAATCTTTTTGGAAATAATTTCGTATTGATTCGTCAAGAAGCATAGAAGCACCAATAACACCTGCCCCAATAAAATAATCGTTAACATAATCAATTTTTACTGCCTCCTTTACATAACCGAAACAATCATGAGGTACTTCAAGAGCGTATTCAAAGGGTGACTTTATATCATCTTTTTTCTCCGACTCTTCTGCATAGGCAGCGGTGAAAAGGAAGGGAATCGTAAAAAAAGCTAACAGGCATCTTCTTAACAACATATAAATTGTTCCCAAAATTAACTAAATGATTATGCCTGAGATTCAGATTTAATCACGAGATGTAACTGGGCATGATTTCATGTAAAAGTTGAATACATTTAACGCATATCTTTTTGGCGGCCTTGTTTTTCCGGATATCACGGTGACGATTTCATTTCGGCAGATTTCCATTTTTTACGTTTTCGTCAGAAATTTAATATCTGTATTTATTATTTCATAGCTCACCACAATTGATTTATTCAAGCATACTTTTTGGGGCATATAATTACCAAATAATAATGTTCCGATAATGTTCCGATAATCTTTCTATGGTATCATGACTTAATTTTTATCACATTCTTTCAACATATCGATTTTTGACTTTGCCGTAACGAAGAACGTTTGGATTCGCAATCAATTTTTAAAAAAACAATGGGGGTGCACATGAAAAAACGGCTAACGATATTGGCTGTGATTTTTTCCGTTCTGTTTTTGATTGGCGCTTGCAGCAATACAGGCCAATCGGGTTCCGCAAATTCTTTGGAAAAAACAAGCACGCTTTCGGTGACTGCCACCTCAAAACAGGATTCAATCGCAACCAATGGAGATATTGCAGTTCTGGGGGGGGGTCTTAGACTCACAACAGCGATGCTGAATATTGATTATTTCAGTATTGAAGAAAACAGCGGTTTCGATGGTGAACAGGAAGGCGAACACGATAACGGTGATGCAGAAGACATTGAAGAAAACAACGGTTTCGATGGTGAACAGGAAGGCGAACACGATGACGGTGATGTTAACGAGGATACTGGTGCAGAAGACATTATCTTATCTGGCCCAGTTCCCATTGATATAAGTAGCGGAGAATATGTCCTTTCTCCAGTGGAAATGTATCCAGGGACATTCAAGCGGATTGATGCCGTTTTTGCTATTACGGATACCGATCCTTTCAAGGGCAATTCTATAGTCATAACGGGTAATTTTACGCCGACAGGCGGTGACCCGATTCCTTTTATTCTGAATTCACAATTCACGCAGGAAATCCAAAGCCGTATTACCGATGCGAATGGCGGGATAATTGTTGTTTCTGATAACAGCACGGTATCGGTTGTTGTTACTTTCGATCTGGCAGTTTGGTTTAACGGATTGGATTTTAGTAGCGCAGAGTCAAATAATGGAATCATTATTGACGGCACCTATAATAAAGAGCTTCTTTCCAAATTTGAGACCAATTTAGCTCAATCCGGTGAACTTGAAGAAATCAATGATTAATTTCATCATTAATTTTTAACACATACAATTATATTTTTGTTGGCAAGACTATTTTTCTGGTTCTTTTTCGTTTTTTCTGGCGTATTTTTTTAGGCGTATTATTATTCCGGGAACTAAATACATCAAGGTCGTCATTCCCGCGAAGGCGGGAATTCAGAAATTCACTGGATTCCGAGTCAAGCCCTGAATGACAATAAAGTGAATCGTTCCATTTTTATGAAAGCGTCAAAGGAGTGTACTCAATTGAATAAATTTAAAATTTCAATTCTCATTTTCATGGTTTTCAGCATGTCCTTTTTCCTTCTCTCACAGCCGGTGACGGCGGATCAGCCGATGACGGTACTGGTTTTCCCGTTTACCGTCCATGCCTCTGATGATCAGGCTTTCCTGAAGCAGGCGGTCATGGACATGCTTTATACGCGCCTCGCGGGAAAAGATCGAACCATAATTCTTATAACAGATCCAACAGTGGGAACCGATCAAACAAAAACGTTCCCCATGACGGAAAAACAAGCCATAGAAATCGGACTTAATAAACGCGCAGACTATGTTCTGATGGGCAGCCTGACCCTTCTGGGCGAATCCGTCAGCACAGACGCCCGGTTGATCCGCACCGCCGATCAAAAACCCCTGATGACCTTCAACCGGCTCGGCCAGGGCCAGGGAGCAGTCATCGAGCATGTGGACACCCTGGCCGCTCAAATCGCCCGGGATGTATTTGGATCTGAAACACCGGATGTCTCGCCGTCGATCCCGGCAACACCCGGATTACAAACAGCGCAACCTGCTTCTCCCTCCCCATCCGATTCGTCCGCCAACGAAGCAAATCTCTCCTATTTGAAAAGCAAGAACTTTAAAACAGAGATTTACAGCCTTGCCATAGCCGATGTGACTGGTGACGGACAAAATGAAATTGTTTTTGTTGACGAAAGCAACGTCTATATCTATCGCTATTCAGGGAAGACATTTTTACCGCTTCAAGTCATCTCCGAAAAATCCCGCAATCAATTTATCCGCGTCGATGCCGCCGATATCAACCAAAACGGCATTGCTGAAATATTCGTCACCAATTACATTCCCAGTCAGAACCGGATGCAATCGTTTGTACTGGAATGGAACGGTGCCGCCTATATAAAGATTTCAGAAAAGGCGGACTGGTATTACCGGGTCGTCAACCCTCCCTCACAAAGCCCCATGCTTCTGGGTCAAAAAAGCAGCTTCGGGAAAAGCATTGTGTCTGTCAAGGATGCGCTCTTTGAAAAGGGCGTGTACGAAATGAAATGGCAGGACAGTGAATACAGGCCGTCGATTCTCCAGAATTTGCCGAACGATCTGACCCTATTCGGGTTTGTGACCGGCGATGTTGCCAACAAAGGCCAGGGAAAAATCGTTGCCTTCTCCGACAGCAATTATCTGACGGTGATGAATATGAAAGGTGACAAGGAATGGGAGAGTGATGAGCCCCTTGGCGGCAGCCCTCTGTTTTTCGAAGTTCCCGATCCCAACGACAGCCAGCGGACGGAACATTTCTATCTGCCGCAACGCATCTATGTAACGGATTTCGA
>CAYTAQ010000120.1:0-12172 GCA_964435695.1 uncultured Desulfobacterales bacterium
CATCGCTTTTATTTTTTCAATATTCCTAATCAAACCCACTTCCTTCTGCCTCATGGATGAAATAGACGCTCCGCTTGATGACGCGAATGTTTTTCGCTTTAATGACTTGCTTAAAGTGATCGGCGAGAAATCTCAAATCATTATGGTGACGCATAACAAGCGGTCCATGGAGTTTGCGGACACATTGTTCGGCATTACCATGGGAGAAAAAGGGGTTTCCAGAGTCGTTACCGTAAACTTCGAGAGACAGTCTAATTAAAATTCGTGATTGATTTTATCTTTTGTTTCTTTCACTCGAGCCCCTGGCTCCCTGACCCCTTGAATCCTACTTAACTATTGAAGAGAAAAACACATGGCACTCAATTGGCTTAAAAAGGGATTATCCAAAACACGGGAAATTCTCACAACAGATATCGATGGGTTATTCACCGGACGGCATAAATTCGACGAGGATTTACTGGAAGAACTCGAAGAAATGCTTATCACGTCGGATATCGGCGTGGCAACAGCCACCGATTTAATCGATAAGATTTCAAAAAAGTCTAATAAAATTACGAACGCTGAAGCACTGAAAACTTTTCTCAAGGAAAAGATACTTCAAATTATCAATGAACGGCCGTCGGCCAAAGAAGCAATTCTCCAAAAACCCCACGTTGTCATGGTTGTCGGCGTCAACGGCGTCGGAAAAACAACCACCATCGGAAAACTTGCCGCCAAGCAGACATCAAAGGGGAAAAAGGTACTGATCGCTGCCGCCGACACGTTTCGGGCTGCGGCCATCGAACAGCTGACCGTCTGGGCCGAGAGAGCCAACGCGGATATTATCAAACACCAGGGCAAAGCAGATCCGGCGGCGGTGGTATATGACAGCATTGAAGCGGCGATTTCAAGGGATGTTGATGTTGTCTATATCGACACGGCGGGCAGGCTTCATACCAAGGTCAACCTGATGGAAGAGATAAAAAAGATTAAACGGACCGCAGCAAAAAAATTACCTGAAGCGCCCCATGAGATTCTGCTTGTTTTGGACGCCACCACCGGTCAAAATGCCCTTTCGCAGGCCAAGATATTCAATGATGCCCTCGATATAACAGGGCTTGTCCTTACAAAGCTCGATGGAACCGCCAAAGGCGGCATCGTCATCAGCATCTGCAGCACATTGAATATCCCCCTGCAGTACATCGGCGTGGGAGAAAACATCGATGATCTGCAGGATTTCAATGCCCGGCAATTCGTGGACGCCCTCTTCTAACAGACTCCTTCAGGTTCTGAACCTTGTTTGCATCATCCACCCAGGATGGCGCGGTTCATTTCCTATTCACCTTGGGTTGGCACCCCAGCCATTGTATAAACTAAACCCTCTGGGTATTTGCTTCGGGTTTATTCTGATAGAATATCCGCAATTCTCATAAAATAAATATTTTTTATGAGAATTGCGGATTAATAGTAGTTCTTGAATTTATCCCAGTAGTTCTTATCCTTTTCCTGCCATTCGGAACCGAATTTTCTTTCATAAAACGAAGCGAATTTATCGAACCAGCGCCACCAGGTGTTTTTCCCCTCGGCCAAGGCCTTCAACACATCGTTCAAATGCTGCTCGATGTTGCTCATCTCTTCTTTGGGAAGGTAATATGCGGCGCCTTTCTTATGGGATTTGATGGTATCTTCGGGGCTCAACGCATTGGCGGTCAGCATGACGGCGGTAATATTTTTTTCCGTGGCCAAATCCAGGAGTGCATATCCATTGACCCCCATAATGTCCAATATCGTCAAATCATAGCCGCCGGTTTCTAATTTTTTTTTGGCTTCTTCAAAACTCGATGCCCTTTCGATATCGCACATGGGCAACAATTCGGTGAGCGTGTCCAAAACATCCGGCTCGTCATCCACTATCAGAACGCGTTTGCCTTCAAGAAAACTTTTGCTTCCCATGATCATCTCCTTAATGTTTTAACATATACGGATTGAAGCCCCCCCCATCAGTAGGTTACAAGACTGGGCAAGTAAGTCGCGATCTGGGGAAAAATTACCAGGGCGATGGTAAAAAGGATAAGGGCAATCAAGAACGGGATGATTCCTTTAAATATGATTTCAAGGGGGATATCCGGCGCTATGCCTTTAATAACGAAAACGTTGACACCTACCGGCGGCGTAATAACGCCCATTTCCGCTACCAGTACAATGATCACCCCGAACCAGATGGGGTCAAAACCGAGTTTCATAACCAAAGGAAAGAATATCGGAATGGTCACAACCACCAGCGCCATGGAATCCATGAAAAATCCGCCGATGAAATAGATAAAAATAATGACACCCATAATTGCCATGGTGGGTATCGGCAGACTGCTGACCCAATCGGCAAGCATATAAGGAATTGTCGTTATGGCCATAAAATGACCGAATACCGTAGCCCCTGTAATAATAAGCAGCACCATGCAGGTTGTACGAAGGCCATCCTTGCCTGATTCAAAAAAACTCTTCCAGGTCAGTTGCCTTCGGAATAAGCCGATTAACAGCGCTCCCCCTGCACCGATGGCGCCGGCTTGCGTCGGGCTGAACCATCCCAGAAACAACCCGCCGATGGTCAGGGCAAAAAGAATGACCGCCTCGATGATGCCTTTGGTCGCCCTTGCTTTTTCCTTCCACGTTGTGGGGGTTCCGGAAGGTCCCAGCTTCGGATTACGGATACACATAATGGCGACAACCGCCACAAATAAAAGGCTGAGGATAACGCCGGGAAGGAGTCCGGCCACAAAGAGTTTTCCAATGGACTCCTCGGTCAATATGCCATAGACGATAAGTATGGTGCTGGGTGGAATCAGGATACCCAACGTACCGGCTGCGGCGACCGTTCCAGTAGCCAGCATGTCGCTGTATCCATACTTCTTCATCTCCGGCAACGCAATCTTCCCCATGGTAGCCGCCGTCGCGGCAGTGGAACCGCATATGGCCGCAAATCCCGAGCATGCAAGAACAGTGGCAATGGTCAAACCGCCGCGCAACTGCCCCACCCACGAATAGGTGGCAATATAAAGTCTTTTACTGATTCCCGAGGCAAAGGCAAAGGAGCCCATGAGGATAAACATGGGGATGACAGACAGCGGATAGGAGGAAAATGTCTCAAAGATATCCTGCGCCAACAATCCAAGGGCCGGTCCCGGACCGGTCAAATAGGTAAATCCGGCAACGCCTATAAACGTCATGGCAAATGCCACGGGCATTCTCAGGAGAAACAGAAAAAGCAGCAGAATAATTCCGACGATACCGGTTGTCACTGGGCTCATTTTTTCGCGATCCTTATAATTGAAAGGAAAAATCGGTGCAAATAGATCAGGCAGACCGGCATGCAGCTAGCTGCAGCCCCGTATGCGAAACCATATAGCGGGATACGTATCGTCGGGCTCACTTCATGTCCCAGCTGCATGGAATAACCATATGCAAACAAACGCCAGCAAATAATGGTGAAAAGCGCTAAACATAGCAAATCGACCACACTCTCAACGATGATTTGCAGGGTCCTGGGCAGCAGCGGCACGAAAAACTCCACCTCCACGTGTCGCCCAAGGATAAGACTGGCGGCAATCGTGCAGGAGATGGCCAGCAGCTGCGATATCATGACAATATCCAGCGCCCCGGGCACGGGGGTTTTAAACATTTTGGCCCCGATGACATCGATACAGGTAATGAACATCATCAGCAGAAGCCCGGCCAAACCGATCCATTCCACCCAAAAACTGATCCTTTCATTAAAACGATCAAATTTTTCCAGCGCCGGCATATCGATTCAATCCTTTTCTCACTTACAGATACTGCCCCGTCGCCATTTTCACATAGCGCCGGGGCAGTCATACCCGTTTGAAACACGCAATCTTCGTTAGGGCCGCATGGCATCGGGTCCCGTCGGAGATGGAATCCGATATTGAATTTGCTTCTGCGTCCAGAAATCAATACGTTCGCGCAGATAGGAAATCCAACCCTTGACTTCACTTTCGGAATGACCTTTGGACGTCATGTCCTTGACATAATCATCGACCACTGAATCGGTCACGGTTTTCCACCTATCCACCTGTCCCTGATCCAGATTGATGAACTCGACGCCTTTTTGGGCTGCAAAATCCTTGCCCTCAAAATCGATGGAATTCCACATCAGGGCGAATTTTTCTTTGTACTCACCGGACAGTTCGTCAAGAATCTCCTTCAAATCAGGCGGCAATTTGTCATAGCTTTTCTTGTTCATGATAACAAAAAAGGTATAGATATTACCGACCTGCCAGCTGGATGTCACATATTTTGCCACCTCACCGAAACGGAAGGTCTTCAGGGTCTCAAACGGCGTGTTGACCCCTTGAATAACGCCCTTGGACATACCATCATACACCTCCATAATCGGCATGGGTGCCGGGGATGCGCCCAAAGCCTTTACGGTATCACCGACGCGACCGGGTCCTCGAATGGTCAAACCTTTCATGTCGTCTAAGCTTCGAACCGGCTTGGTGGTAATCATGACATTGGGCGTGCTGGCATGCATCCAGAGAACCTTCACCTTATCCAATTCCTTGGGTTTGAACTTGTTGTAAAAATCATTGACCACCATATTCGATACCCATCCGCTGGGATAACCGAGGGGTAAATCACATGCCTCGGTTACCGGAAAACGGCCTGGCGTATATTCAACATGGGAAAAGCCCATATCCGCCACTCCCAGCTCAATGCCGTTGTACATGCCGGGCGGTTTGAGAAGCGAACCGCCGCCTAAATATTGGGTTTTGATTCTTCCACCGGACCGTTCTTCAAGTTCCTGAACAAATGCCTCGCAGATTTGCGATTGCTTGGCGGGACCTGGAAAAATATGGGCAAATTTAAAGTTGAAAACATCCGAAGCAGCATAAGCTTTCTGGCCGCCGTTAGAAAAAATCAATACCATTGCCAACAGCAGTGCAACATGTAACCCCCATCTTTTTTTCATTGCCAAATTCTCCTTTCATTTAATTGTTGTACGAACCGGTAATAGATGGCACAAATTATTATTGAAGCCTCCCGCAATTTTAAAATCGGGGAAATGGAATTTTTCTCCCGGAAAAAACGGAAGTTGACATACCCTGGATATAGAAATTTTATTCGGAGAAGGATCTATTTTTGCATGTCTGGGGTACTGTACCGCAATAAGTGTTTTCATATCAAGTCCTTTTTATGGCTTCAGCTTAAAAGATATTCAGCTGAACGCTCACCCCTATCCTCTAAATCCTTCACGGGTCTTATCCATGGCGGCCATATTTGCAATTCCCTCTTTGCCGAATTTTTTTAATTTGACGCCGCCGGACAACCGCGGAAACTCCTCCATGATGCAAAGTTCATCCGGTAATTTATGATGTGAGATCTTATCCTCCAGAAACGTTTTAAGCTCCGCCAGGGTAAGGGTTTCATCGCCTGTAAGGATGACGCACGCGCAGATGCTTTCACCCAGAACCGGGTTGGGGGTGGCCACAACGCTCACTTCCCTGACTTTCGGATGCTCGATGATAAGCGATTCCAGCTCATATGGGTATATTTTATAACCGCCTTTATTGATCAAGTCTTTTATGCGACCATAAATGCTCAGGTACCCGTTCGCATCCCTTGATACCAGATCTCCGGTATAAAGCCAACCTTCTTTAACCTGTTTCTGTGTTTCTTGCGGATTATTCCAGTATCCTTTGAGAACATGCCAGCCTGACACCGTCAGTTCCCCGATTTCTCCGTCCGGCAATGGCTCCCGCGTCATGGGGTCCACCACTTTTATTTCCGTACCAGCCACTGGCAGACCGATATATTTTTCTCTGATCTCCATGGATGACGGGTAAGGGCACAAGACACCCAGACCCGGTCCGACTTCCGAAGCTCCCCAAAAAGAGGTCAGATAAACGCCCATTTCCTTTTCTACGTTTCGGATCAGGCCCTCCGGCGCCGGCTGCCCCGCGATCAATCCTGCCCGGAGAGACCTCAGATCATATTGGGACCGTTTTTTATGACTCAGCTCCAGAATATAATGGGCCGGGGCAGCCAATTGAAGCGTAATCTTCTCCTTTTCAATGATTTCAAAGGCCTTTTCCGGCTTGAAACTTTCCATGAGAACCAGGGTTGCCTGAAGAAAAAACGGCTGGATAAGAATGGCGCCGCAGCCGTATGAGTGGCTCATGGGAAGAATGCCGATGAAAATATCGGATGCATTGGCATCAACACCGAGCGAATATTGATATCCGGCCCTGATCGCCTGATAGTGGGTAATCATGGCGCCTTTTGGATTGCCGGTGGTGCCGGATGTGTAAATAAGCATGGCCAGGTCATTTTGGGTGTCGATTGCAGGATCCGCATAGCTCAACTCCCTCCCGCTTTCCATTAAATCGTTATACGAATGAACGCCGGGCCCATCACCCTCTCCGACCAGGATAATATGCTCCAGGTCGGGAAGGACTTTTTTCATATCCAGAACCGCCTGAAGGTAATCATATCCTTCCCATTCTCTGAATATCACCACGCCTTTTGCCCCTGAATTGCTGAGTATAAATTGTGATTCATTTTTGCGGTACATGGGGTTCACCCATGCAACGATCAAGCCGAGCTTTTCAATGGCATAAAATGCGGCAACAAATTCGACGGAACTTTTCATGTAGATAGCGACGCGGTCACCTTTTGAAAAACCGATTTGACTGAGACCGGCCGCCAGATCTTCGGCCATCCGGTTCAATATACGGTACGTGATACGACGGCCTCCATCCACCAGCGCTGTCTTTTCCGGCACATCGACTGCGCCTTTTTCAAGCATTTGCCCCAATGATAGTGAGGTGATATCAATTGCTTTCATAAATATTCTCTTCTCCTTATGGAATCCCGGGTGTGTAACTGCAGGGTCTCCTGCAATGGTTATAATTTCCCCACCTTGTCTTCATCATCCAAAAACAGAATCGGAATGGTTTGCTAAGGCTTGCTATAGTTTCATCTTATGAAACTAATGTTCATAATATTTATTTGTCCTTTCCGTTTCTAAAAGTCAAGAAAATTATGGTTCCCGCATTTTTCAACAAGACACATCAGACGATCGTTAAAAATGAAAAGCATTGACAAGGCGCTCGGTTCCCATTAAATTCCATAAATTAATGGTTAATGATTTCATATTATGAAAACAAATGAAAACAAAGAAAACGGTACATCCTACCGTGTACAGAGCCTGGAAAGAGCACTGGATATCCTGGAGTGTTTTTCTTTCCAGAAAAGGGATCTGTCTCTTTCCGATATCGTTCGCCTGACGGGTTTGAATAAAACCACCGTAAAACGGATTGCCGCGAATCTTGTTTCACGGGGTTATCTGCAGCTGAACTCCGGCAGTAAATATTATAAGCTGGGCATGCGTCTTTTTGAGTTCGGCGGCATTGTTTTTTCTTCCTTGTCCCTCCGTGAGTCCACGATTTATCCCATGTCCCGTCTCCAAAAACAAACTGATGCCACCGTTCTTTTAGGCGTCGAAATGGACGATCAACTGGTTTATATCGATAAAAGAGAAGGCGGCGGGATGATCCGAATTTTATCGGATGTCGGCTTTCGCCGCCCCCTTCACTACGGCATGCTGGGCATGACGCTGATGGCCCATCTCGATCCCCAACGAATTCGTAACATTCTCAAAAAAATGCCGTTGCAAATCCACACCCCGTATTCCATTACCGACATCGATGCATTCGGTCTCAGGCTCGAAAAAATCCGGAAAAATGGGTACCTTCTTGAAAGAGAAGAAGCAGTGGAGGGAATAATCGGCATCGCAGCACCCATAAGGGATTATTCCCGTCAAGTTGTTGCAGCCGTCGGCATCGCAATATCCATTGCCTTACGGCATTCGGAAAAAGAATTGAATCGTCTGACAGGTATCGTTCGGACTACTGCTGATGAAATTTCCGACAGCCTGGGGTATTTAAAAATTTAATTATCATACCATTGGTCCCTGGAATCCTTGAATCCTTCTTAATACGTCACATCAAACCGCTTAAATTCACCGACGTATGGTTCCCATCTCACGTCGACATGCTCCACCTTTGCCAAAGACGGGCCTTTCCGGCACCAAGCCAGCATCGACTTCACCGCATCCTCCAACCCCTCAAAAACAGCCTCAACCGAACCGTCACGTTTATTCTTCACCCAACCGACGACACCATTGAGACCCGCTGCCTGTTGGGTTTCCATTCGATAGCAGACCCCTTGAACCCGGCCGGTGATGATGGCATGCGCCCGAACATTTTTTTCCACAATGCTCCTCCTCATTGAAGTGAAGCGTGATGAGTAATGAGTGAAGCGTAAATGGCATACCACTCATCACCCATTACTCTTCACTCATCACTACTGGATCAACGCCAGGTATTCCGCTTCTGACAGGATGCGGGCATTTAATGCCTTGGCCTTCGTGATTTTCCCGGCGCCCACTTTCTCGCCGCACACCAGGTAATCGGTATGCCCGCTCACGGCAGTCTGAACAAGTGCACCCAATCGTCTAGCTTCTTCCTGCATCGCCCCCCTGCTCCCCCGCTGCATTTTTCCTGTAAACACGATGCCCTTGCCGGCGATGGCGCTTTGCGCACCGCTGAATTCTTCCGGCAGCCGCGTTCGCTGAAGGTTGAAACCAAGCAGCAGCATGTGGTGAATCGTCTCTTTGCGTTGCAGAATGCCTTGCGTAATGGCCTTGCTGGTGATACCCCCAAAGCCTGTAATTTTTTCAATATCCACTTTTTCGGTATGTAACAGGTCGCGCAGCGACATATGAGACAACAACTTTCTGCTGTCACCCTTGCCCAGATTGGGAATACCAAAAGAAGCAAGAAAGCGCCAGTCATCAACCGGTTTATTCCTGCTGACCACAAGCGCATCCGCGAGGTTCTTCGATAAAACCGGTCCAAAACCGATGCTGCGAAACTCCTCTTCCCGCATGGCGTATATTTTTTCCAGGGTGTCATACCCATGCGCCACAAGCTTCCGGATGGTTTTGATGCCGAACCAATCCGCATTTCCAAGAGTCTTAAACCAGTGGCTGAGGCCTTGCTCAATTTGGGCGCTGCAGGAAGGGTTCGTACATTTTAAAAAATCATTCTGCCAGACCAGGTCGGTGGCGCAAACCGGACACACTTCCGGCAGTCGAATATCCTCGGACGGCGTTATCACCTTTTCAAGCTTTGGAATCACCTCCCCGCTTCTGATGATTTCGATTTCCGTTCCGATGCCGATCCGTTCTTTCAGGATCATACCCGCATGGTGGGCGGTGACCCTTCGAATGGTTGCGCCGGAAAGCGGCACGGGCATTACTTCCATAACCGGCGTCACGTTGCCGGTTCTGCCGACCTGCCACACAATGCCTTCAACAATCGTTACGGCGGTTTCACCCTTTGACTTTATGGCGATTTGCCACCTGTAATGATGAGCGGTCGCCCCCATTTCATTCCTGACGACCGGATCGATCACTTCGGCTACCACGCCGTCCATCGGGTAATCGGTTTCTGCCATCAGTTCGGCAACAATCGTGTCCATCTGCGCTAAAAGCGCATCGCCGCCACCTTCCCAGCGGGATAGCATCCCATAGGGTACGAAGTGGACGGCTTTGTCCTGCAGGGCCTTTTCGGCAAATTCGTTCAAGGTATCCGATGAAATAATCCCCACCACCATATTGCGGGGATGTTCGAATTCAGCGGATAGATGTTCATCAAAATACGACTTCAAAACAACGATCTCACCTGTTCCCAATCCTCTTCCACCGATGGGAATAACACCCTTTGCAAAAGCACTGCTGATTTCGTATCCTGTTTCGCCATTGCCTCTTGTGGCAAATATCTTCCCGTCATCTCTGCCGGCAAGTCCGTCAAGTTTCGGAGTTACACAAAATCGTATATCGTTGATCCCGATGTTTTGGGCCTCCTTGCGAACCCGGTTGATAAACCGCTCCAGCGCTTCTTTTGTGTACGCCTTTTCAGTTGAAAGCATCGGCACGGGATGGCGGATCTCTATTTTTCCTTCAAAGCGTTCAGGCTCTATCGAATGCAAGAAGGGGTGATTCGGGTCAATTTCTCTCAATTTCTCGGTAAGTGTATCATATTCAACATCGCTGACAATGGGAGATCCCTGCCTGTAGGCCTCGTTATAAGCAGCCAGCTTTTGAGCCAAATTCTCAATATCATCCATTAAGAAAGCTCCTTACAGATTGAATACACAGCTTCACCGGCTGCCATCCGTCCTGCCTTAAACCGTTGGCTTTTGAATCCGGGTTCCCAGGTCAAATTCGACAACCCATCCGAAACTACCAGTATCCCGCCGATATCCACCTGATGAAACGCGGCCACCGTAAAAAGGGCCGAGAGTTCCATTTCAACCGCCAATACATCTTTTGATTGATAAAAAAGAACCTTTTCGGCGGTTTCCCTGAAAACAGCATCGGTTGTCCAGATCAATCCCTCGTGAACGTCCGTTGCAGCTTTGTGGCATGCCCTGCGTATCTTTTGTACCATCACCCGGGATGGACGCGAAATCCCGTCCTGGCTTGCCTGATAATGCCTTGAAGTGCCCTCGTCGATCATTGCTCCGGTTGGAATAATAATGTCTCCGATCTGAACGCTCTTGGAAATGGCGCCGCACCATCCCCAAAAAATAATACGACGCGCTCCCCATTCAATAAGGGTCTCCAGCAGCATGACCCCGTAAGGAGCTCCGACAAAAGGTCCGGCCACGGAAAGACGGCCGGTCTCTTCGGGTCCGATATACAGTTTTCCTGTGAACAGATTCCGCGACATTTTTTTTGTCAATGACGCCAAGTCTCGCAGAATCTGCAAGTCCGGCCGGGTGGCCGCCAAAACAGAAACGGGGCCGATATCAGGTGTTTGCTTGGTCTTGGTAGGTCTTACAATTGCAGGCTCATGAAGAAAGGTGCCCATTCTGTTATTCCGGTTTGGCTAGTCCCAGCAGCGTTTCTTTTATTTCATCAATGGTATCATAGAGCCACATGATATCTTCCACGCTCAACCGACCGGCTTTTGCGGGTGCGCGGTCGGTTCCATCCCTTTTCAGCATTATTCGGGGCCCGATCTGTACTTTGGGCTGCCCGTCTCCATACTGATTGATGGAAACCAGAAGTCCGGTATCTTCACACTTCCACTGTTTCAACGTTTTATCCTTCTCAGGATCGTATGGCATCGTAACCTCCTTGAGTTTTGCTGCTCCCGTTTTTCGTCTAAATTTTCGTGTCTATTGCTTTGAAGCTATCGGCGGCATTTCAATGTATCAATGGTGCTATTCGTCATTGTGCGCATAGGCGCATGAAAATTTAGGCCGATAATTTTGAGAAATCGGCAATTTTTCCGAAAAGCTCGGCAATGTGCCCAAGCAGCGCCAGCCGATTGTTTCTCACATTTTTGTCTTCGGCCATTACCAGGACACCGTCAAAAAACGCATCCACACTGTCCCGTAAGGATGCAATATCGATCAGCACCTGTTCATAACGACCGTGCTTCAAGTGATCCAAAACACTTTTTCTCACATCATTGAATGCCGTATACAGCTTGGATTCGGACGTATCCTGGAAAAGTTTTTTATCCACATGCGAGAGAGAAAATTTCTCGGCTTTTTTGATAATATTGACAACCCGCTTGAATGCTGCGCCCAGTGGTTCAAAATCGGGAGCACCTTTAAGTTTCTCCAGCGCCTGAACCCTGTTCCACAAATCAGGAATATTATCCGTTCCGATATCAAGAATTGCGCTAATCACATCTTTGGAAAAACCTTCTTCGGCCAGTTGATGAGACATACGATTTCTAATAAAATGATATACCTGATCCGCTGTCTCGCGGATATCTGCACTGCTTGTTTCCCCAAACAACGCGAGGCTTTTCAAAATCAAGTCTCTTAAAGAAAAGGTCAAGCCCTTATTCAACATGATATTCACAATGCCGATACCTTGACGCCTCAACGCATACGGATCGGACGCCCCGGTCGGTATAAGCCCCACGAAAAAACACCCGCAGATGGAATCTATCTTGTCGGCGATAGCGACCAGCGAACCCGTTAACGTTTCGGGTAAGGGCCCCCCCGAATAGGTCGGCTGGTAATGTTCCTCGATTGCCGCTGCCACATCATCAGGCTCTTTTGAAACCTTGGCATACACGCGTCCCATGAC
>CAYTAQ010000121.1:0-11982 GCA_964435695.1 uncultured Desulfobacterales bacterium
CGGGCTTTTGCCCGTTTTTTTATTTTAATTTTTATAGAACGGAGTTTCGAATCGCTTGGAAACTCAAAACAGAAAAAAGGAAAGTTTGATCAGCCGTAATAGCGATGGGGGGCGGGCGCGTTTGCTCCCCGATCCCATGAAGGACTTTCTTTTGCAGGTATGCCGTATTGTCGAACCGGTTTGTGAATCGGAAGGGATGGAACTTGTTCATCTTGAATATCAGATGGAGCCTGCAGGAAAGATTCTTCGGCTATATATCGATAAACCCGGTGGCGTTACCCTTGAAGATTGCGCGGCTACCAGTCGACAGGTCAGTGACCTGCTGGACATTTATATCGAACGTAACGCGTCTTATCACCTTGAGGTATCGTCGCCGGGATTGAATCGTCCTTTAGGAAAGGCCGATGATTTCAACAGATTTAAGGAGTATTCGGTCAGAATTAAATCGTTTCGACCGATTAACGGTCAAAAGAATTTTAAGGGCACCCTCATGGGGATTGAAGACGGCATGGTAAAAATAATGGTCAATGAGCAACCAGTCGCCATCAACATTGAAAACATTGCCAAAGCCCGGCTCATTAACCATATTGGAGAAAGCTGATGTTAATTACAGACATAAAACGCGTTGTCGAGCAAATCAGCCGAGACAAAGGTATCGACGCACAAATCCTTATCAAGGCATTGGAAGAGGCATTGCGATCGGCAGCCAAGAAAAAGTATGGGAATAAAGTCGATATTGAAGCCCAATATATTGAAGAAGCAGGCGAAATAGAAATCTTCCAGTTCAAAGAGGTGATTGAAACCGTCACGGAACCGGACGTGCAGATTTCCCTTAAAGAGGGGCGAAAGCTGGACCCCGATTGTCAAATCGGTGATAGCCTGGGCACAAAGATGGATGCCTCCACATTTGGCAGAATTGCTGCACAGTCGGCAAAGCAGGTTATCATTCAAAAAATGAAAGACGCGGAAAGGGATGCCGTATTTGCCGGTTTTATCGATCGCAAAGGTGAAATCATCAACGGTATTGTCCAGAGAATCGACCGTGGAGACATCATTGTCAATCTGGGGCATACCGAGGCGATTCTCCCGGTCCGCGAACAGGTGCCCAGAGAAACATACCGCCGCGGTGACCGCCTCCGGGCACTTATATTGGATGTGCTTCAAGAGTCAAGGGGACCACAAGTCCTCTTGTCACGGACCCATCCCAATTTTCTTATCAATCTTTTCAAGACGGAGGTTCCTGAAATCAGCGAAGGGATTGTGGAAATCAAGGGTGCTGCCCGGGAACCGGGAAGCAGGGCCAAATTTGCCGTATCCTCCAATGATTCGGACATTGACCCCGTCGGTGCCTGTGTTGGGATGAAAGGGTCACGGGTCCAAAATGTGGTACAGGAACTCCGTGGAGAAAAAATAGATATTATTCCCTGGCATATCGATGCAGCCAAATTTGTGTGCAATGCCCTTGCGCCTGCCGAAATATCGAGAGTCATTATCGACGAGGAAAACCGCTTGATGGAGGTCATTGTCCCGGATGATTTTTTATCCGTAGCCATTGGAAAACGCGGACAAAATGTGCGGCTAGCCTCTAAATTGACCGGTTGGCACCTGGATGTCAACAGCGAGTCAAAATACAGCGAAGCCATGCAAACCGGGTACGACTCACTGGTTCAACTTCCCGAAGTAGGGATCAGCATGGCTGATGCACTCTATGAAAAAGGCTTTTACTCCGCAGAAGAACTCAGCAAGGCATCTGTTGAAGATCTTGTACAGATTAGAGAAATTGACGAAGAAACGGCGAGTCAGTTCATTGAAGTCGCAAAAAACTACCTGACCGACCAAGAGCGGGTTGAAGATGTCCCCGGTGATAAATCAACCGACCAAAAAGCTGTAAAAAATGATCAAGACGCGCATCTGGATTCAGAATCGGACGAAACAAACATAACCAAAGCGGAACCGGACGAACCATTGATAAAAGAACATGACAATCTCAAGGACGAATAAATCATTTCTTTGTCAATTTTAAGGGGGATGGATGGGAAAGATCAGGATTTATGAACTTGCCCGGGAATTAAACATGACCAACAAGGAATTTCTTAAAAAGCTTGAATCACTGGAGATCCCTGTAAAGAGTCATATGAGTTCTGTCGATGATGAGGCGGTTGAAGAAATTAAAGCCAAGCTTCGCGGGAAAAAACAGGAACAGATGGAGGAGAAACGGATTAAACCCTCCGTCATTCGGAGACGAAGGATAAAAGCTCCTGAAAAACAGCTTCGGGTGGAAAGCACACCCGCTGAAGAGGAAATTGAAGAAGCACAAACCGCTGGACCGGCTGAGCAGAAAGAAGTCGAAGAAACCATTCCCTCTAAAGAGGAGGTGGCTCCTGAAATAGAGGAAATAAAAGTGGATGTTCCTGTTCAAGCGAGTAAAGATGCGGCGACGGTCAAGGAAGAAACGGAAACGATCCAGAAGAAAGAACCGCTAAAATTAAAGAAACAAAAGCCGGCCAAACCCGTCAAGAAGGTTAAAAAAGAAACACCGGCAAAGATTATTCAGTTGCCGGTCAAGCCCCAGGAACCACCGCCGGAAGAAGTGGCGCAAGTGGAAGCCAAACCGGTTATACCTGAGCCGGAAGCCATTGAACCGCAGGAAAAGGTAAAGGATACCACCCTAAAAGAAAAGAAGAAAAAAGGCCGCAAACCAAAAGAAGAAGAGGTTGAAACCGAAAGAAAATTTCTGAAAAAGAAAATTTCTTTCCGGAAAAAAGAAGTTATCGAAGGCAAAGACCTCTATTCCGGAAGACCCAAAAGAGGACGCAAGCTGCGAAAGGGTGCAAAGGTCAAGCCGGATAAAGGTCAAAAAACACAGATCACAACCCCGAAGGCAATAAAACGCCGGATTAAAATCGATGAAACCATTATGCTGGCGGAACTCGCAAAACGTATGGGCATTAAAGCCAATGAAATGATTGCCAAGTTGATGACTATGGGCGTCATGGCAACCGTCAACCAGACCATCGACTTTGAAACCGCCACGGTGGTTTCCGGCGAGTTCGGATATGAACTTGAAAAAGCATCCTTTGAAGAAGAAACCATCTTAAAAGAAGAGCAGGATGCGCCGGAAAAACTGGTCGCGCGACCACCGGTTGTCACCATCATGGGGCATGTAGACCATGGCAAAACCTCTTTACTGGACGTGATACGTAAAACCAGAGTTACCGAAATGGAAGCCGGCGGGATTACGCAGCATATCGGCGCTTACAATGTTTCCACCCCCAAAGGGCAAGTCGTATTTCTCGATACGCCGGGACACGAAGCATTTTCAGCCATGCGATCGCGGGGGGCCAAAATCACCGATATCGTTGTTCTCGTGGTTGCAGCGGACGACGGCGTGATGCCGCAAACCATCGAAGCCATCAATCACTCGAAAGCTGCAAACGTTCCCATCATCGTTGCCATCAATAAAATCGACAAAGACAACGCGGATCCGGATCGCGTTCTGAGGGAACTCTCAGACAATGGCCTGGTTACCGAAGCCTGGGGCGGCGATACCATATTTGTCAAAGTATCCGCCAAAAAAAATATCGGTCTCGACGACCTTCTGGAAATGATTCTTTTACAGGCTGAGATACTCGAATTGAAAGCAAACCCGGAAAAACTGGCCCGGGGCCATGTTGTCGAAGCTAAACTCGACGCCGGCCGCGGTCCTGTCGCCACCGTGTTGGTACAGGAAGGAACCTTGCACACCGGCGATTCAGTGGTTTGCGGCATACAATATGGGAAAGTCCGTGCCCTGCTGAATGACCGGGGCGCGCAGGAAAAAGAAGCCGGTCCATCCATACCCGTTGAATTGATTGGTTTGTCAGGGGTTCCGCATGCCGGCGATGAATTCATCGCCGTATCGGATGAAAAGGATGCAAAACAGATCAGTCTCCACCGGTCTCAAAAACAACGTTCAACGGATCTTGCAAAAACCGGCCGCTTAAGTCTCGACGGTCTTTTTGAAAAACTGCAGGAAGGCGAGATCAAAGACCTCAATCTGATATTGAAGGCCGATGTCCATGGATCCATTGAAGCCTTGAAGGACTCCCTTTCCAAGCTCAGCAATGAAGAAGTTAAAATCAATGTGGTCCACGGCGCCACCGGAACCATCACGGAATCCGACATTTCTTTGGCAACCGTTAGCAATGCCATTATTGTCGGTTTTAATGTCCGGCCCAATTCCAAAATTCAGGAGCTTGCCGCAGAAGAACATGTCGATATCCGTTATCATAATGTGATTTATGATGTGATTAAGGAAATCAGAGACGCCATGCTGGGTCTCATGTCGTCAACGTTTGAGGATAGAACATTGGGATGGGCGACCGTTCGCGACACCTTCCATGTTCCCCGAATAGGGACCATTGCCGGGTGTTATGTAACCGATGGAAAATTTGAAAGGGGTCAACGCGTCCGCCTCCTGCGGGACGGCATTGTCATCTATGATGGAAAAATTTCCTCATTGAGAAGATTCAAGGATGACGTCAAAGAGGTTCAAACCGGTTATGAATGCGGTATCGGTGTTGAAAATTTCAATGATATCAAGATTAACGATACTCTGGAGTGTTATTATACCGAAGAAATCAAGCCGGAGCTAGATTAGAAAGCTACTTAAATTTAATACTTAATTCTTTGTTATAGCTATGGTCATCGGGCTGGGCACCATCGTATTCAGGATACATGACTGCCGCTCATTGAAAGAAAAACGGCGAATCGTAAAACCCATTATTCGTCAGATTCAGAATCATTTCAATGTTTCGGTTGCCGAGGTCGGCGCTCAGGATATTTACCAAAAAGCGGAAATCGGATTCGCGCTTGTCGGTTCGGACCGCAGAACCGTCAACTCAAAAATTGATAAAATATTCAATATGGTTGAGAATCTCGGACTTGCGGAAGTTGTTAACAGCGAAATGGAAATCATCACGATATGAAACCGTTTTCCCGCTCGGAAAAGGTGAGTGGTCTGATACGTAAAACCCTCTCTGAGTTTCTGTATAAACATGTCAGTGATCCCCGGCTCGAGCGGGCCACCATCACCGGGGTGAAAACGTCCCCGGACCTGAGGATCGCAAAAATATATTTTACAACTTATGGCGATAAGACAGGGTCCGAGGAAATTGCAGCGGGTTTCAAGAGCGCACGCGGTTACCTGAAACGCCAGCTTGCCGGCAAGCTGGGTTTGCGATATATGCCTGAATTTCAATTTTTTTACGATGATTCGCTGGATCGCGGCGACAGAATCGACAACTTGCTTAAATCAGTACAACAGACACATGAAACAGATAATTCACCGACTGAAGAATAGCCGCCAGGTGTTATTGGCATCCCATATAAACCCGGACGGCGACGCCGTAGGATCTTTGGTTGCAATGGGAGCAGCGCTGGATGCTATCAACATCCCGAACACGCTGTACAATGAAAGCTCCATCCCGGCAGTTTATCGCTTTCTTCCCGGTGTTGAACGCATTCAGCAACGGTTCGACAAAAAGATGTTTTATGATACCGCCGTCATTCTGGATTGCGGAAATTTTGAAAGGATCGGAACAGCTTACCCCATGGTGTCAAAGATTCCTGTCGTCATCAATATTGATCATCATATTACCAATACGCTTTTCGGTAATCATCAATTGATCGATCAAAATGCCTGTGCAACGTCGGAGCTGATATACCGGCTGGTCAAAACGATGTCGATCTCATTCAACATGGTCATGGCGACATCCATTTATACGGGAATCGTTACGGATACGGGATCCTTTCGATTCTCCAATACAAATCACGTCTCATTTGCCATATGCAACGAAATGGTGCGTTTGGGTGTAAAACCGTATCATGTCGCCCAGCATTTGTATGGCACGTACTCTCTGGGGCGCATCAAGCTGCTGAACTTGGCGCTCGACTCCATTGAAATATCCCCTAACGGCAAATTGTCCATTATGACGCTGACGCAAAATATGCTCAATGAAACCGGGACGCATCCGGAAGATGCCGACGGGCTCATCAATTATGCCAGACGGATAGAGGATGTGAAGGTGGCGGCTTTGATTCAAGAACAAAGCAACGGTCATAAGCAACCCAAGGGACCCAAACCGTACCATGTCAGTCTCCGCTCCGACGGATCAGTTGATGTGGCGTCCATCGCATTTAAGTTCGGCGGTGGCGGGCATCCCAGCGCAGCAGGGTTTACGATGAACGCAACCATTGCGGAAATAAAACAAACGATCAGCAATTTATCTGAAACCATTTGAAACGGATGATGCAAAATACTCATGGGATTATCCTCATTGATAAACCCGCAAACATATCCTCTGCCCAAGTGGTTTCACGCTTAAAGTCGATTTTAAAAGCAAAAAAGGCAGGTCATGCCGGCACATTGGATCCGTTTGCAACCGGTTTGATGATTTGTTGTGTGAATCGTGCGACACGGCTTGCCAGATTTTTTTTAAGCGGCAATAAAACCTATGAGGCCGTTTTGCAGCTGGGTGTGGAAACCGACACCCAGGATTTCACCGGCCGGACACTTGCTTCTCACGAGGTGCCCGCGCTTACGGGGGAAAAAATTGCAGCGCAATTTGAAACATTTGAAGGAACTTTTCAACAAGTTCCACCGGTTTATTCCGCGCTGAAACATAAGGGATTGCCGTTATACGCGTATGCCAGGAAAGGAACGCCGGTTCAGAAGCCGGCCCGGCAGATTGTTATTTCAAAAATACATTTACGCGAAATAAGCCTGCCGCTGATACGGTTCGAGGTATCCTGCTCGGCAGGTACGTATGTTCGAACACTTTGCGCCGACATAGGGAGGGCATTTGGATGCGGCGGACATTTAAAGGAACTCAGACGGCTTAAGAGCTCCGGATTTACTGTTGAAGACGCAGTGACCCTGGAAGCCCTCGAAAAATCAAAAGACAGGGGTGATCTGAAACAACATGTGATACCTTTGGCGACGTCACTCAAAGACATGGCCGAATGGAGGGCGGATCCTTTTTTAAAAGAAAAAATTTTAAACGGCGTCCCCTTGAATATGCAGGATGTGTCTCCGGCAAGCCCTGCCGCATCCGACGACCTTATCAAGATCATTGACGATCATAAGGAGTTGCTGGCGGTGCTGGAATACAAAAAAGAACGGCAACAGTATGATTATTGTTGTGTTTTTAATTAAAAATATTCAGAATACAAAATTCAGGGATTCAGGAACCATGGACGTCGGATTTCAAATCAAAACTCTCGATTTTCGGAATTCTCGAATTCTTACAACACTTTTTAACTATTAAGCAGGAGGCAAAAAGAAAGTGGTATTAACAACCGAAGACAAAAAAGAACTCATCGATCGTTTTAAAACGCATGAGAGCGATACCGGATCTCCGGAGGTCCAGATCGGGCTTCTCACGCACCGAATCACTTATTTGACGGAGCATCTCAAGGTACATAAAAAAGATCATCACTCCAGAAGAGGATTGCTGATGATGGTCGGCCGGCGGAGAAGACTTTTAAACTATGTCAAGAATAACGATGTGAAACGGTATCGAACCATTATCGAGGCCCTTGGCCTGAGAAGGTAAGTCCATTTTAAAGCGATTATCACAGCATGTATAATCATATAATTCCAGCAAAATCTAAGCAGAGTTGTATTCTCGGCAAGGACGCGCTGGGTAAGGAAAACTTATGGAAATGTCATTAAGCGCGGATGTTGGCGGAAAACCCCTCAGCATTCAAACCGGTAAAATTGCCAAGCAGGCATCCGGCTCCGTCGTGGTCCAGTATGGGGAAACCATTGTACTGGTAACGGCTGTTTCTTCGAATGAAGAACGCAAGGTCGATTTTTTACCGTTGTCTGTTGAATATCAGGAAAAAATTTATGCTGCAGGACGAATTCCCGGAAACTATTTCAGGCGTGAAGTCGGCAGACCGAGCGAAAAAGAAACCTTGACCGCCCGGTTGATCGATCGCCCGATACGCCCGCTTTTTCCGAAAGCGTACAAATACGAAACACAGGTCATCGCCACGGTCCTTTCAATGGATCAGGAAAATGACCCGGATGTCATCTCCCTGGTGGGGGCTTCCGCAGCATTGGTGTTGTCGGATATCCCTTTTGAGGGCCCCATCGCAAGCGTTCGCGTCGGCCGCATCAATGGTGAGCTAAAAATCAATCCCACCCTTCCTGAATGGGCGTTGTCCGATATTAACATTATCGTTGCCGGTTCAAAAACCGGCGTGGTGATGGTGGAAGGAAGCGGCGATATCGTCAAGGAAAAGGATATGCTTGAAGCCATCTTTTTCGGTCACCAGGCCCTGCAGCCCCTGATAGATATTCAAGAAAAATTGCGGGAAGCGGTCGGAAAACCCAAGCGGCCGTTTATTCCGCCGGAAAAAGATGAAAATCTGGTAAAAACCGTTGAGACAAGCGCAGCGGCCCGCATGCGTGAATGCCTCACGATACCGGATAAAATGGAGCGGTACAGCGCCATCAGCGAACTGAAGAAAGAAATCTTTGATAATCTGGGCGAGGATTTTGCTGATCGGGCGGCGGAGGTCTACCAGATCCTGGAAAATCTTCAAAAAACAGCCTCCCGGCAGCTAATCCTGAAAGAAGGTCGGCGCATCGACAATCGAAAATTTGATGAAATACGACCCATTTCCTGTGAAGTCGGCCTGTTGTCTCGACCCCATGGGAGCGCTCTTTTTACAAGAGGAGAAACCCAGGTACTGGGTGTTTTGACGCTCGGTTCCGGACCGGACGAACAGCGGGTTGAAACCCTCAGCGGTGAAGAATCCCGGCCGTTTATGCTTCATTACAATTTCCCTCCGTATTCAGTCGGCGAGGTCAAGCGTATCGGCGGCCCGAGCCGAAGGGACATCGGCCACGGAGGACTTTCCACAAGAGCTCTCGAAAAAGTTCTTCCCGATAAAGATACGTTTGATTACACCATTCGGATCGTTTCCGAAGTGTTCGAATCGAACGGATCCTCTTCCATGGGTACCGTTTGCGCGGGAACCCTGGCCATGATGGATGGCGGCGTACCCATAAAGGCGCCGGTTTCCGGTATTGCCATGGGGCTTGTCAAGGAAGGCGATACCACGGTTATTTTATCGGATATTTTAGGAGATGAAGATCATTCCGGCGATATGGATTTCAAGGTTACCGGCACCAGCGAAGGAATCACCGCCCTTCAAATGGATATCAAGATCCATGAGCTTTCAAAAGACATTCTGGAAAAAGCGCTTGAACAGGCACGAACCGGCAGATTGTTCATCCTTGAACAGATGCTGAAAGCCCTTGATCATCCCAGACAAGAAATTTCACCTTATGCTCCTAAGATTTTTACCATCCAGATCCACCCGGATAAAATTCGCGAAGTCATCGGCCCGGGCGGTAAAGTTATCAGAGCCATTCAGAGCGAAACCAATACAAAAATAGAAATCGAAGACTCCGGTGTTGTAAAAATTGCAGCCGCCTCAGCCGAAGAAGGAGAAGCGGCAAAATTACAGATTCTTGAAATCACAAAAGAAGCAGAAGTCGGGGCTGTATATGACGGCACAGTGGTAAAAATAACTGATTTCGGTGCGTTTGTTCAGATTCTCCCTGGAACCGACGGCCTGGTCCATATTTCCCAACTTGCCAACTATCGGGTTAAAAAGGTCACGGACGTTGTCAAGGAAGGCGATATTATCAAGGTTAAGGTTCTGGAAATCGGAAGAGACGGAAAAATCCGTTTGAGCCACAAAGCGGTATTAAGCGATGAAAACAGCTCCGAATAAACGTAAAACCGTTCTGAAAAACGGCATCCGGATCGTCACCCAGAAAATGCCGTATGCCCGATCCGTCACCATGGGCGTCTGGGTCGATGTGGGTGCACGGGATGAGACCGTATCGGAAAACGGTCTTTCCCATTTGATTGAGCACCTCATCTTCAAAGGCACCGGCAAACGAACCGCTTTCCAAATCGCCAAAGAGTTCGACGCCATCGGTGGACAGACCAATGCGTTTACCACCATGGAAAACACCTGCTATCATGCAAAGGTCATCGACACCCATCTGGAAACCATGGTTGACATTTTGTCCGATATCTTTCTAAATTCGCGGTTCGATGAAGCAGAGGTGGAGAAAGAGCGGCCGGTTATTCTTCAGGAAATCGGTATGGTTGAAGACACCCCGGATGATTATATCCATATTTTATTCGGCAAAAATTTCTGGGGTGATCATCCCCTTGGACGTTCCATTCTAGGAACACGGGACAACATTAGCCGCTTCAATGCCAATCGCATCAAAGATTTTTTTCAACGCTTGTACCAGCCGGATCGTATCATCATTTCAGCCGCCGGAAATTTGGATCACAACCGATTGGTGGATCTGGTGGGTATGGCTTTCGAATCCATCCAACCCGGCAACGGTTTTCCGGAAAGACGTTCACCCCAGGGAAATTCACGGGTGGAAATCCAGCGAAAAATGCTTGAGCAGTCCCATATTTGCATTGGCGCCCATGGCCTCCCGACGGGTCATCCCAGACGATATGAATTTTCATTGATGAATACCATTTTGGGCGGAAACATGAGTTCACGGCTTTTTCAGGAAATTCGTGAGAAAAGGGGCCTAGCGTATTCGGTTTATTCTTTTGTATCCACCCATGTGGATGCCGGCATGTTCGGCGCCTATGCAGCGGTGGAGCCCTCAAAAACGCGTGAAGCGACGGAACTGCTTCTTACCCAACTGCTTAACCTGAAAAAGCAACCGGTTGATGAAACCGAACTTCTCGGCGCCAAGGAATACATCAAGGGAAACCTTCTTTTGGCCGCTGAAGTCAATGAAAATCAAATGGTCCGGCTGGCTCAAAATGAGATGCACTTCGGGCGAAACATCCCGCTTCGTGAAGTCGTTGAAAAGATTGATGCGGTGACGACGGCCGGCATATTGGACCTGGCCGATATGCTTTTAAAAGACCACAAAATTGCGCTGACCATACTGGGTCCGGTATCTGAGCATGAAACCTACGAAGATATTCTGACGCCGCTATAAATCCATGAGCCATATCCCCACCATTCAATTTCTCCGGTTGCGGCCACAGGAAGATGCGGATATTCCCCTTCCCCGGTATATGACACCGCAAGCCGCGGGAATGGATGTCTGTGCAGCGGTCAGAAAAGACCTGCTACTGTATCGTAACGAAATCGCCCTGATTCCGACAGGATTCGCCATGGCGCTTCCCGACGGTTTTGAAGCCCAGGTTCGTCCCCGAAGCGGTCTTGCCGTAAAACACGGAATCGGACTGATCAATTCTCCCGGAACCATCGATGCCGACTACCGGGGAGAAGTTAAAATCGCACTGATCAATCTCGGGCCTGCGTCTTATACAATTCACCGCGGCGACCGGATCGCTCAAATGATCATCCAAAAAGTGGTGCAAGCAAAATTTAAACTGGTCGAACAGCTCGATGAAACCTGTCGCAATGACGGGGGCTTCGGGCATACGGGAACCTGATAGGGTTTTGATGGCTAACAATTATTCCCATAAACTACGTGTCTGCCTGCTGGCCAGCGGCAGTAAAGGCAATGCTATTTTCCTGTCAGACGGCCACACATCCGTGCTTTTTGATGCAGGTCTTTCCGGTGTTTATGCCTATCCAGGGACCCCTTCAACTGAAATCACGGAATATATACAGCGCTCAAAAGAGGCAAAGGAGCGACCAGTTCATACCAGGTGGTCGGCGAATGAAAAAACTGCCATGGAGGCGGGACTGGGTATGTCCTATGCCGGGAAAAGGGCCATGGTATGCATGAAGCATGTGGGTCTTAATGTTGCGGCTGATGCCTTTATCAATGCGGCTATCACCGGTGTGAACGGAGGATTGGTGGTGGTGGCGGCGGATGACCCTTCGATGCACTCATCCCAGAATGAGCAGGATTCCAGGTACTATGGGAAGTTTGCAATGATCCCGGTACTGGAGCCTGCT
>CAYTAQ010000122.1:0-11942 GCA_964435695.1 uncultured Desulfobacterales bacterium
GATCGGGTAGGTAATAATTAAGGAGCAGGACTTATGCATTATGAAGGTATGATCATGCGCCCCCCCAGTGAAGCAAACAGTATCTTGCTTCAAATAACCGTAGGGTGTTCCCACAATAAATGTACATTTTGCGGCGCATACAAAGGTGAGCGGTTTAAGATTAAATCCGACGAAATTATTTTTCAGGATATCGCGTTTGCCGGTGAATATTGCAGGCGGCAGCGACGGGTGTTTTTGTGCGACGGCGATGCGCTGATCATTCCCCAGAAAAGATTGCTCCCTATCTTGAAAGGGATAGAAAAAGCGTTGCCCTGGGTTACACGAGTGGGGGTCTATGCCAATACGAAAAGTATTCAAATGAAGACAGTGGATGAACTCAAGGAACTCAAGGCGCATGGACTCGGCATCGCTTATATGGGATTGGAATCGGGTGATGATGTGACCTTAAAGCAGATTAAAAAGGGCGCCACAGTTGAAAAAATGGTTAAAATGGGCCGGAAAATTCGTGAAGCCGGGATTAAGCTTTCCATTACCGTGCTTTTGGGACTTGCTGGCAAAGATCGGTCCATGATTCATGCCCGGGAGACCGGCAAGGTCCTTTCCGCCATTGATCCGGAATATGTGGGTGCGCTGAGCTTGATGCTGGTTCCGGGGACACCCCTTTATGAGGCCTATGAGGCCGGTATTTTTCAACTTCTCGAGCCTGATGAAATGTTGAGGGAACTGCGACACATGATCGAACATACCCATCTTTCAAAGGGCCTTTTTCATGCGAACCATGCGTCGAACTACCTTCCCATTAAAGCAAGAATGCCAAAGGATAAGGAGAAAACCCTCTTTCAAATCGATCAGGCACTTTCAGGTAAAATCGCCCTCAAACCGGAGTGGATGCGGGCGCTATAAATCTACAAAAAGGGGTCAAGGATTCAAGGATTCGGGGGTTCAAGTGGAAAACAAATCGTTTTAGGTTTCATGTGTTAGGTTTTAGGAGCTGTAAGTTGACAGCAAAATATCCTAATGGCTCTTTCTTCCGCTCGAATCCTTGGCCTCTTGACTCCTGATATGTTGTATCAAGCAAAAGGAACTTATAATTGACCAACTAATTTGGAAATTATCCAATAATTTCCAGTATTGTCTTTGACGTATACTCACCCACATCGGCAAGGGCATCCATCGGCAAAAAATGATCGGCATTGCTTGAAAAAAGGCAGGTGGCGGATGCTGAACAATTTTCCGGTAATTGTTTTCCATATCACCCTCCTGGTCGATTAAGCTAGAATCCAATTTTTTTATCGACCTTTCCTGCGACGTTTTTATCTCCTGGGAATAAAAATATCAACCATTTGAGCCGCAGGATTCTTTGTGATAGCATTGATTAAAAGATCGAAAAGACTATTTTTGACAGGGTCGAAACGGTGGATATAAGGATTTGCAATTTAGCATATAGGTGTTTATACTTATTAATTTTAATTCATATAAATAAAATTTCGGAGAAATTTTATTGATGAAAGAATTTTTTAAAGTTAGCGACCTGGATACCGTCCTGGAATGGCCGCCCCTTTTTCCCAGGGTTGAAATAGAAACAATCCCCATCGAGACGTGTTTCGGAAGAATATTGGGAAAAGATATCGTATCGGATGTCAATTTACCGGATTTCTCTCGATCGATCATGGATGGGTTTGCCGTTCGGGCATCTTCAACTTTTGGTGCATCCGAAGGCAACCCTGCCTATTTGAACATACCCTATACCATTCGCATGGGAGAATCGCCTGATTTTTCCATTGGACCGGGTGAAGCGGCAAAGATTTCCACCGGCGGCATGCTGCCCAAAGGCGCCGACAGTGTGGTTATGGTTGAACATACCGATGCCATTGATGAGACGACGCTTGAGGTGTACCGCAGTGTGGCGCCGGGCCAAAATATCATAGAGGTCGGCGAAGACATCAGCGCAGCGGAAACCATCTTGTTTAAAGGTCAGAAACTGAGACCCCAGGAAATAGGCCTTCTGGCGGCATTCGGCATTTCTGCGGTACCTGTATACCGCAAACCGGTGGTTGGTATTATCTCTACCGGGGATGAAGTTCTACCGATCCATGAGATACCCGACCTCGGAAAGATACGCGACATCAATTCATACACCCTTTCAGGGCAGGTCGCTGATGCCGGTGGTATTTTTGTACAACTCGGCATTGTCAAGGATAATTACGATATCTTGCTCGAAAAATGCGGGCAGGGTCTCGAACAATCGGACATGGTCATGGTATCCGGCGGCAGTTCTGTGGGAATGCGCGATTTTACCATGGAGGTCCTTTCCGCCTTGCCGGATGCGCAAATTCTGGCACACGGCATCTCCATCAGCCCGGGTAAACCGACCATTCTGGCAAAGGTCGGGGAAAAGCTTTTCTGGGGGCTTCCGGGTCACGTGGTTTCAGCAATGGTCGTATTCAACGCCGTAGTTCGACCGTTTCTCGATCACATCGGCGGACTTGAGCGCAACCACAGGAGCAGCAAGATATGTTACGCCCGTTTGCGAAGAAACATCGCATCGGCCCAGGGACGCGTCGATTATGTGAGGGTGAAACTCATTGAAGATCATGGCGAAATCATGGCCGAGCCTATTTTGGGAAAATCCGGGCTTATCCGCACCATGGTTCAAGCTGACGGACTGGTAAAAATCGATAAAAATACGGAGGGACTGGATAAAGACGCCGAGGTCAGAGTTGAGCTTCTTTTATAATTTTTGGGAGAAGAAATGAAAAAAAAGAGAAATGTTTATTTAAAGATGAAAACATTAGCAGAGGCAAGAGAGATCATTCTGACTGCGTTTAAAAGCTCTTCCAGCCTCTCAACGGAAATGATTCCGGTTCCGGAATCCGTGGGTCGCATATTAGCGGAACCAGTGACGGCCCGCTTGTCTTCGCCGCATTTTCATGCTGCAGCCATGGATGGGATTGCTGTGAAGGCGGCGTCAACCTTCGGTGCCAATGAGTCAAGACCGAAAAGACTTATGGTCGATACGGAGGCAATCTATGTAAATACCGGCCACGTGCTTCCGGATAATACCGATGCAGTCATCATGATCGAGCACCTCAACATAATTGATGAAAAAACAATAGAAATCAATGCACCGGCATTTCCCTGGCAGCATGTCCGCAAGATCGGAGAGGATATTGTTGCAACGGAACTCCTCTTTCCTCAAAATCACGAAATTACGCCGTATTGTCTGGGTGCGCTGCTTTCAGGCGGCATATTTTCGGTGCCGGTGAAACGAAAACCCAGACTCCTTATTATTCCGACGGGGTCTGAACTGGTGGGATGGCAGGAGGCTGAGAAAAAGGATCTGGCACCGGGACAGGTCATAGAAACCAATGCCTTTGTGTTGGGCAAGCTTGCTGAAAGTGTGGGGGCGTTATTTGAGAGGCACGATCGGCTCATGGATCATCTGGACACGATAACGTCAACGGTTCAGGATGCCGTTGCAGGTGATTTTGACATGGTTCTGACCGTGGGGGGGTCATCCGCCGGTTCTGAAGATTATGCAAAGGATGTGATCCTGGCGCTGGGGGAAGTGCTGGTTCACGGGGTGACCATCATGCCCGGGAAACCCGTTATTGCCGGAAAAATCAACAACAAGCCGGTATTCGGCATTCCCGGATATCCGGTTTCCGCAATTATTGCATTCGAGCAGTTTGTTCAACCGCTGATTTGTCAGATGTTGGGACAGCCTGAAAGAGAGCGGATAAAGGTTCCGGTTCAACCGACGCGCAAAATCGCCTCCAAGCTGGGCCAGGAAGAGTTCATAAGGGTAAAGCTAGGGACCGTCGGAAAACGTATTGTTGCAACGCAGCTTCCCAGGGGAGCCGGCAGTATTACCAGCATTACGGAGGCGGATGGCATTATCCGCGTGCCCGACTCCGTGGAAGGGGTGAAAGACAGCGATGACTGTTTTGCCGAGTTGCTGCGACCCATGGCATCGATTCGAAACACGATTGTTGCCGTGGGAAGCCATGACAATACGCTGGATGTCCTGGCGGATCAGATCAAGGCGGAAAAAACAGATCTCAGCCTTTCATCAAGCCATGTCGGAAGCATGGGCGGGCTGATGGCGATAAAAAAAGGCGTTTGCCACATGGCCGGATCCCATCTGCTGGACACGGAAGATGGTTCCTACAATATCAGTTACTTGAAAAAATATCTGCCGGGCATGGATGTCAGACTCGTTAATCTGGTATTTCGGGATCAGGGATTAATCATTCAGAAGGGGAACCCAAAGAAAATTACGGGCATTGAAGATCTTATCCGTAAGGATGTCATGTTTATCAACCGGCAGGGCGGATCAGGAACCCGAATTCTACTCGACTACCGCTTGAACCGGCTGGGGATCGAACCTGGGGATATCAACGGCTATGCCATAGAGGAATTCACCCATATGTCCGTGGCTGTTGCCGTTCTCAGCGGCACCGTCGATGTGGGGCTGGGTATCTATGCAGCCGCCAAAGCACTTGCACTCGATTTTATTCCGGTGGTTACCGAAGAGTACGATCTTGTCATCCCGCAAGACCATTTTGAAACAGACAATATGCAGGTGTTGCTGAACATCATCAACGGCAAGGTCTTTAAAAATCGTGTCGCCGCCCTTGGCGGGTACAGTACCGAAAAAACCGGCAAGGTTCTTTTATAAGAAAACTTTTTCAACCACAAAGACACAAAGGAGAAAAGAAAGAAAAAATCTTTCGATGTTGGGCGTTGGATGTTCGACGTTCGATGTTCATAAAAATGCATTTGTATTTTCCGGTTTAGCCGGGTTGGGAAATATGAACAGAAAACCTTTTAAGGCTGTCCATTATGAGCTTATTGATCATACGGCTGATTTCGGTATACGTGTATTGGGAACGGATGCGGCCGATCTTTTCAGAAACGGGGCATCGGCATTGACCGATCTTATAACGGATGCCCGCATGGTGAAAAGCACCCATGCATGTCATGTCCGGGTTTCAGGAGATGACTGGCAGGATTTGATGGTCAATTGGCTGCGAGAGCTCCTGTATATGTGGGCCGGAGAAGAAAAGCTTATTGAGGATGTTGATGTTGAATCCATTCGTGAAAATGAAATTGAAGCCATTGTCAGATTTGAGACCTATTCACCCCAAAGGCATGTTCTGAAAAATGAAATCAAAGCGGTGACCTATCACCAGATCCAGGTCTTTGACAGTGGCAACGGATGGCAGGCACAGATAATATTTGATGCCTAATCGGGCAAATCAATCTATAGTAACTGTCAGAAATATTTTCAGCTAAATTTTAGGTTATTTTAGGTTTCAGATTGATAGCGGCGGAACCGTTTCCAGCCACTTGAACCAATACAGCAAAGAAATTGAATATGGTCGCGAACCTATCTGTCAGACGATATAAAGGACTGCAAACATCCCCCTGGATAGTCGTGGGCGCTGCCCTTATTTTGCTGGTTATCGTCGTTGTTTTTGCCGTGCGGAATATCGACCGGGAAGAAACTTACATGTCGAGCCTCCTTAAAGAAAATGGTGCGACCAGGATCAACTCATTTGAGGCCGGAATCAGGGCAGGCATGCGCCGCAGGATGCGGGATGAGGACCATGTGCAGCATCTTCTGGAAGAAATCGCCCGTCAGTCCGATGTCCTGTATATGATGGTTGTCGATGAAAACGGCGTCATTCTGGCGCATAACGAAACAGAATTCATCGGCAAAAATTATATTGACAAAGATGTGTTGTCGGCAATTCAACCCGGTGCTGATGTGAGCTGGCGGCTGATTGATACAGTCAAAGATAAACGATCATTTGAGGTGTATCGCGAATTGCGGCCATTTGATATACTTGAGAATATGCGGCGGTATATGGAATCGGGAAAAACACGGCAGGGACGCATGCCTCACATGATGAATTGGGAGATAAACCGGCTCAACCCCTTGGACCCGGAAAAGGGCAAGCAGTATGTCTTTATCGGACTTGATGTGTCTCCCTTTGAAAATGCAATAGCCGAAGACATCCGGAATACGTTGATCATATCTTCGGTTCTTTTACTATCGGGATTCGCTGGATTTGTATCACTTTTTTGGGTTCAAAATTACCGTTCGGCAAGGCGATCGCTTCAGGACTCAGCCGCCTTTACCGATGAGGTGGTGTCGAATCTGCCCGTGGGTCTGATTGCTACGGATCAGGATGGCGGAATCGCCTTCTTCAACGCTGCTGCGGAGCGTATTACCGGGATATCTCGGAAAGATGCGTCCGGGAAAGAACTGGCGGACATTCTTCCGGATCACTGGTACGGCTTCAAGAAACATCTGGACCAGGGGAGAAGCATTACCGAACAAGAAACAGCATGTGATTTTTCATATGAGAAGGAAGTTCCTGTCAGCGTGAGTGCCGCCAGAATCGTAACTGAAGAAGGGCGATTTGTCGGGAATGTCGTGATTTTAAGGGATCTGCGGGAAGTCAAACGCTTGCAGGAGGAGATCCGGCGTAAAGAAAAATTGGCGGCGCTGGGCGGTTTGGCTGCCGGCGTTGCCCATGAGATACGCAACCCCTTGAGTTCCATTAAAGGGATTGCAACCTATTTTGGCAGCAAGTTTAGCGAGGACAGCGGCGATAAGGAAACGGCGGATGTGATGGTCCGGGAAGTGGACCGTTTAAACCGGGTCATCAGCGAACTTCTGGAATTTGCAAGACCCGCTGAATTGAAGCGCCAACCTACGGATATTTACGATCTGCTGGCCCATGCGGTGCAACTGGTTCAACAGGATGCCAAAATGAAAAATATCAGCATTGATTTGCCGGAACGGACCGATGATGTCCGGCCTGTCATCGATCCTGATCGATTCTCCCAATGTCTCCTGAATCTTTATTTGAACGCCATTCAGGCGATGACGGAGGGCGGGCGGTTAAGCATTCGATTGATTCGTCACGAAGATGATTGGGTGGATATTGAAATTTCAGATACCGGCAAGGGGATACGCGCCGAATTCCTTCATCAGATATTTGATCCGTATTTTACGACCAAAACAACCGGTACGGGTTTGGGACTTGCCATCGTGCATAAAATTATCGAAGCGCATCAGGGACGTATACGAGTCAGAAGCACGCCGGGCAAGGGCACGACATTCACGATCACGCTTCCCAAGGCAGCGGCCTGAGACGTCGTGCGCAGTCACAATGATGGCGTGCTGGAGTGATGGTTATCGACCCGAGAAAATTGGATGATTGAAAGCGTCAAGCATGACAACCCGAATTGAGCATCATATCCTGATAGTGGATGATGACCCAGGACATCTCACCACGTTAAAGACCATCATTGCAAGCTGGGGATATCGCGTTGAGGCGGTTGATGATGGATCCAAAGCCGTAGAGAAAGTCAAAGAGAAGCCCTTTGACCTGATATTGATGGATGTCCGGATGGCCGCCATGAGCGGCATCGAGGCTTTAAAACACATCAAATCCTACAACCCGGCCATTCCCATCCTTATCATGACAGCCTATTCTTCGGTTGACTCGGCCGTGGAAGCTTTGAAAGCCGGTGCGTATGATTATTTGACGAAACCGCTTGATTTTGAAGCGTTGCGATTTACGCTGGAACGGGCGCGGGAACATTCCGCCTTGAAAATTGAAAACCGGGTGCTGAAAGAGAAGCTTCGCACCGGTTTTAAGATAAGCAATATCATCGGCAAGAGCAAAGCAATGAACGACTTGATCGATATGGTCGCCATGGTATCGCCTACCGATGCAACCATACTTATTACCGGAGAGAGCGGTACCGGTAAAGAACTGATTGCCAACTCCATCCATTATAACAGCCAAAGAAGTGACAATCCTTTTGTGATCGTTAATTGTGCCGCGCTGGCTGAAACACTCTTGGAATCCGAGCTCTTTGGTCATGAAAAAGGCGCGTTTACAGGCGCCGACCGACGGCGCGAAGGACGGTTTATGCAGGCCGATAAAGGAACGATTTTTCTTGATGAAATAGGTGAAACATCTCATATCATGCAGGCAAAACTCCTGAGGGTCATACAGGAGAAAGAGATCCAGCGGGTCGGCGGTGAGGAGACGCTTCAGGTGGATGTCCGAATTCTTGCGGCGACAAACCGGGACTTGCAAAATGAAGTTTCGGCCGGTAATTTTCGTGAAGATCTTTTTTATCGATTAAACGTTGTATCGTTGAATGCGCCGCCACTTCGGGATCGAATGGATGATATCCCGCTTTTGGCCGGATATTTTTTAAAAAAGTATACAGAGAAGAACCGAAAACAGATCAAAGGCCTTACACCGGTTGCCATGGACATGCTGATAAAGTATGGCTGGCCGGGAAATGTCCGCGAACTCGAAAATGCTGTTGAGCGGGCGGTTATTTTATCTGCAGGTGATTATATTACGGGAAAAGAATTTCCACTGAGCATTGTTCAGGACTATGCGGGTGATCTGGAAATCAAACAACCGTCCTTAGCAAACCAAAGGCCACGATCGCTGGAAGTGATTGAAAAGCATGCCATTCTTGATGCCATTGAAGCCAGCGACGGAAACAAGAGTGAAGCCGCAAGAATTTTAGGAATTAACCGTAAAACCTTGTACAAGAAACTCAAAACCTACGGTGTTGATGACTGATTGTCAACAAACGACCGGCAAGCATGCCGGTTCAATAATGATGTCTGCAAAAATGAGGAAAAATTATGGAGAAAGGGACGTTATTCTGTTTGGCCGCAGTGGTCGCGGCAGGGCTGGTTGTTGCGACGCCTTTTACGGTTCGGGCTGCCGATCTGGGAAGAGATGATTGGACCGTTCATATCAACGGTGCGCTAAGAGTCAGTTATAACAAGGAAGACTGCGGATCGGCATGCCGGGATATGTGGCATAACGCAGAATCTGATGCTGTTTCTCATGACGGATCGAACACCTATTTGGCCGAAGATATTTCTCAAATCGCCGTTTCAGGATCCCGCAGATTGGATAGCGGCATAAATATCCTTTTTATGACGGAGTGGCGGATCGATACCCCGGAAGAAGAAAACGGGGAAATTTTCAGTAATTTTGAACAGTATCTGGGGCTGGACGGATCATTCGGACTCATCCGGGTCGGAATCATCGAAACGCCTTACATGCAAACCGGCAAAATGATCGATCCGTTTACCAGTGATGCCTTGTCGACCCGTTTTTTCGTCGATATCCAATCGGCCTTGCACCATACCAATGGAAAAGGGCGGGGGAGAGCCACGAATACCATCCGATACGATGCCCCCATTTCTTCCAATGGTTTCGGCTTCCAGGCTTTTTACAGCATCGACAACAGTGAAGACGATGATAATGCTTACGGAGCCGGCATGACGTATACGTCTCAAGGGATGAAGCTATTTGCCCAGTATTACGATAACGGGGAATCCGGCGACGACGAAGCCTATAAAATCGGCGGTACAATGGGATCGGACCAGTTTATGCTTTTCGGTCAGTATGAATTTGACAAGGGATTGATATCCCTTGCTGAAAATTTATCCTCGCTGGGTTCGGAAGACGTCAATACAGCCGAAGGGGATAATACATACGAAAACAACCGCACCACCGGAGCGGATGTCTGGTATATGGGGGTAGCGTATTCACCCGGAAAGATCCGATTGATTTATGAATACGGCGAGCGCAAGAACTCCAGTCACGGACGATCGGACAAAGATGGTCACACCGCTTGGATTTTGGGCATCAGCCTGTCTTTGGATAAAGATTTTTATTTATATGCAGGGTATCTTGAAAAAACGTATAATGATGATGCGAAGGACAAAGACACCCGGTATACCCTGGGGGCGACGCTTACGTTCTAGCCAAAATTAAGAAGACAGAATAAAGATAGTTGATATTCTCAAGAGCTCTTCGCTCAGGGCTAATCGCGAACAGCCAGACTCACCAGTTTTACAAATGGTTGATATTTCGACATTCTGGCTGGCTATCTCAGATATCATCAGTATTATAATGACAATTTTATATGTTGGGGTTGTGGACGTCGTTAAAAATGAATAATTATATATAATATTAAATAGTTAAATATTCTAAAATAATATATACCAATTTAATATTGTCAGTTTTTCTCTGACACTTCAACAGATATAATTTCATCTCACCTTTAATATGCAATATCGATTCTGTCGAAACCACGTTACACCACCTTTCATTTTTAATAAGAATGTGGTAAAGTGTTAAAGTCTTTTGCTGTTAATCATTGCTTTTATAACATGCTGAAATTTATGCCGTTATTCAATCCAACGTTAAAAACTCAAAAAAATTTTAAATTAGTTTGACCGCATCTGACAAAACCCCATGCTAAAATATGTATAAGCTACGAACCAGATACAACAGGAGTTGCATTGGAAACCATCGAATATCAGGGGCATGACCGGCAGGTTTCCTGGGAAGGAGTCAGTTTATCTGCTGAAGATGGATTTGATTCATTCATGGCCGGTGATGTCGCATCTCGTCTTCATGATGAGGAAGCGAACCAAGAGCTTCGCACATGCTTACGGGGTTTAACCACTACAGGTTTTGCTGAAGAAAGCCTTGAAGAGATACTATCAGCGGATATTCCTGAGGAACGGGATTGGGCTGTTGGAGAGGCTATGGCCGAAGCATACTTGATGCGCCAGCACAATGTCGTTTGGCCTTGGAACATGGAGCGTGACAAACGGACACCCAGAGCCAGTTTGCCAGGTGCCGATTTAGTCGGCTTTGAAATTGACGGTACTACAGTGCGCCTCGTACTTGGAGAGGTAAAAACATCAAGCGACGAATACTCACCCCCTAACGTAATGACCGGCCGAAGCGGTATGACGCACCAAATTGACCAGTTGGCCACTAATCTTTCCGTGATTTACCAGTTGATTAAATGGTTGCATGCCCGCTGCAAAGGAACAGACCATGAGCCAAATTTTAATGCAGCTATAGCTCTGTTTCTTAATTCAAGAAACAAGGCTGTTGCCCTTTTTGGAGTATTAATTCGGGGGACAGAACCAAATGAAAATGATCTTCGAGCAAGGGGTATTGCGCTGGCCTGTACGCTTGAAGAGCCATCAACCTGTGAACTGATTGCCCTGCATCCTCCTTGTCAAATCGCCGATCTCCCGGCACTTGTTGCGGGAAGTGAGTCATGACCCATTGGTTACTTGAAACATTGAATGATACCAGAGAACAGGCGCTGAAACAGGCGAGTCATGCCCAGGTCCACTATGAATTATTCAGAACACCTTTCAATGAAGATGCCGCCTTCATAAAACGTACTGGCGAAGCCTTGGAGATGGTTGTACTCGATTTGATCACTGAAAGGACAATGGATGACGAAGAAATCACACAGACATTAAAATCATGTGCTGCTGACGCTTTCAGACTTTTCAGAAAACACCCACCAACAGGCAATGCGATAGAAACTACTTTAATTCAACTTCGTAGTAGCGCACTTGCCGTATTGGGTGATATGGGATCTGATGCGGCACGCCTGCTTCGCGAAACACCATGGTCTGAATTGCCGTTGGATTCAGAGGACTGGAGCCAACGAACATGGGCAACCATAATTGATATTTGGTTGCGATTGATCCGAAAAGAAGGATGGGCAGATCGTGACAGGGTCTTGGAACACATTGACGCCCTACGAAGATCACAAGATGAATTCGAGAGGAACTATCTTGAAGATCAGCCAAATATGTACGCGAAATCATCTGCTTTAGAGCTTATAGGTCTTTATCATCTTGCCAAGGCAGCAGAAGTTTTTGCTCACTACATGACAGATGGCGTTGTTGATAATAACTATCAAATTCATCAATTGCTGGAGACTCATTTTGATCGAGTCAAAACTGTTTGCCAACACGCGCAAATGTTGGAACTGGAACCCCTGACTCGTCTATTGGCGGCATGTGCCTCACAGATGGCCGAGAATTCGATCTGGAC
>CAYTAQ010000123.1:0-11688 GCA_964435695.1 uncultured Desulfobacterales bacterium
TCCTGAACCCAATTCTTTCTTGCAGTTTCACGTTCAATATAAATTACGTGGTTTAATTGGTGCCGTTTTCATTTTAATAGGCGCACTAATATTTGCCGGAATATCTAAAATGTTTTGAGAGATTAAATGTTAGACTTTATTTTTCCAATTTCATTCATACTGTTCGCAGTCTTTTTCTTAATTCTTTCAAGAAGCAAAAAAAATTATCAAAAATTAGTTGAAAACAATGGTGAAAAATTCGCTGACAACGTTAATAAATTTCTTAAAATATGCGGCTATTTGTTAATAGGTTGTTCAATACTCTGGTTTGCATTCTGATTCTATTTAACCGTTAGATAGTTTGAACATGAAAATACTTTTCTCGTTCCCACGCTCCCGCGTGGGAATGCTTAGGGAGAAGCGATGGGCAGAAGCCGTTATAAATTCACAAAGCCCCACCTGCCCCATTTCATGACATGCACGGTTTTGCATTGGATTCCTGTTTTCACAAATCCAAAAACAGTCTCAATCCTTCTGGAATCATTGAACTATTTAATAAATGATGGCTTGAAGCTATATGCATATGTCATCCTTGAAAATCACATGCATTTCATTGCTCAAAGTGACTCAATCAGCCGAGATATTGCCCGCTTTAAATCTTACACAGGGAAAAAACTTATTCAATTTCTCCTTGAAGAAAAAATTAAAACAATTTTAGATCAGTTGGTTTTTTACAAAAAGGCCCATAAGTCTGATCGTACATATCAATTTTGGCAAGAAGGCGTACATCCTGAACAGGTTCAGAGTAATGAAATGATGCGCCAGAAGGTTGAATACGTCCATTACAATCCTGTGACGCGCGGATATGTCGACCGTCCGGAACATTGGCGATATTCTAGCGCACGAAATTATGCAAAAATGAAGGGATTTGTTAAAGTCTGGACAAACTGGTAGCGAACAGATGCATTCCCACGCGGGAGCGTGGGAACGAGCCAAAGACCCCATCTTCTTTACTGGCGGAGATGTGGATCTATATGGGTATTGTCTGAATGATCCAGTTAATTTGGTTGATGCGTTAGGGTTGTGGTATATAGATATTGGGGTCAGTGGATCTGCTAATGGCACTTTAGGCCCTGGTGGTTCTTTCGCGAGAAACAGGTGACGTCCGTTATATATTTATATTTGGGCAGTGTTATCTTCTTGAATAATTAAGTCGCGAGACATATCAACACCTTTAATTTATTTGTGATTCAACAAATATAAATATATAACGGACGTCACCTAATTTATAATTTGCCCAGATCTGCAATTATTTGTTTTTTAACCATCTTTAACGGGAGGTAAACATGCCTGAAATTTTCAATCCTGAAAAACTGAAATTCAAAAAAAACAAATTTAGTATTCCTGAGTTTGAATGGCTCACCAGTCCCAGACTGGGAAAACAGGTAAAGTCAAAATATCTCCAATTTGATATCCGCTCATTGGATCCGGGCAAGTTTTCGTTTCCTTATCATTTCCACCGTGCCGCCGAGGAGTTGTTTCTGATCCTCTCCGGGGAGGCAACGCTTCGAACTCCGGAAGGATTTAAAAAAGTCGGCCAGGGAGATCTCGTTTTTTTCGAAGAAGGTCCCTCCGGCGCCCATCAGCTTTACAATCACAGCAATGCGCCCTGCATGTATGTGGACATCAGAACGACAGTGGGGCTCGATGTTTGTGAATACCCCGACTCCGGCAAGATCAGCATACTGCCACTCCTGGAGGTTTTCGAAAAATCATCCAAGACGGATTATTTTACGGGAGAAGAAAACGTAACTGAAAAATGGCCGAAGGAAATAGTAAAGACCCCAGCGGTAAAATAAATCCGTTCTCACATGCTGCCGCATGCGATACAATGAAGCGAAGTTAACTCTGACATGTCTACAAACCATCCTATCATCTCTATCGTTGCCGACGACCGCGAACAAAAAAGCGGCGTCTTACAATCGCTGGCAAATATCGAAAATGTAGCTGTCCGGATTCAACGCCTTTCTGTGGGTGATTATCATATTGATCACCGCTTGATTGTTGAAAGAAAGACATTGAAAGATTTTGCCATGTCGATTATCGATGGCAGACTTTTCAAGCAAATGATCCGCATGGTGAACTCAGATTTCAGAGAGGCGCTCATTATAGAAGGCGCTGCAAAAGATTTAGCTGAAATTGGAATGAAAAGAGAAGCCATGCAAGGCGCGCTGATCACCATTTCTTTGATCATGGGAATACCGGTTTTGCGTTCAATAGACACTTCTGAAACCGCAAAACTGATAGTTTATATGGCGCGCCAACTGCACTCATTGGCCAGGGGCGGCGTTTACCGCCATGGATATCGAACAAAAGACAAACGGAAATACCAGCTTTACATGTTGCAGGGATTGCCTGGCATCGGATTTGAAAGGGCTGTCCGCCTGTTGGATAAGTTCGGCAGCGTTGAAGCCGTCATCTCCGCAGGCAGCAGCGAATTACAAGCAGTATATGGCATCGGCAAAAATGTTGCCGATAAAATCAGGTGGACAGTCAGCGAATCAATACCCTAATGAGAAGGAGATCTCCCCTTTTTATCTATTATTCAAATTTCAAGCCGGTGACATATTTAATCCACTCCGATCCCCAATGGCCGGCAGCCACCGTCCGCAAGGGAAATCCATGTTTTTGCGGAAGCGTCTGCCCGTTAACGGCATATGCCAGAAACACCTCATCGTTTTTAACCTTTGAAAGTGGAAACAATTCCTTTTTCTCTCCGTGCTCTGACTGTCCATGGATAACCATTTTTTCAGCATTGCTCAATACACCGGCTTTCTTCATCAGCGCTTGGATCGAGATGCCCGTCCATTTGGCATGGTAAGAGAAAAATCCCGGGCAGACCAGTAAAACATCATGATGGATCGCCGGCATCTTCAACAGCTCGTCATAGCTAAGCTGCAGCTGATTCTCGACAGCTCCCGTGACACCCAATCTCCATGTATCAATATCGATTGCCTGGTCCACATCCCCCATAGTCCCAAATTTCTCCAGTGGCATAATTCTTAAATTTCTGGTGTCCAGGTATTCGGGGTTTTCGCTTGACAACATGCCCGGATCGGTCTCCTTGGGAAGGATCCGCTTCTTGATGTCGGCATAAACATTGCCGACCTTTTTGGCAGCGACGCCAAGCACACCGACCATGGATAAAATAAAACGACTTAAGATACGAATAAATTCTCTTCTTGATTTCATGACAGGTCCTGTTTTGATTAAGATGGTTGCTTAAGAATCTTTCAATTTACCATGGGCCAAACTTGGGAGATAGGGGACGTCCGTTATATATTTATATTTACTGAACGATAAATAAAATAGCGATGTTGATGTATCTCATAATTAAATTATCAAAAAAATGAAATTGTTCAAATATAAATATATAACGGACGTCCCCTAAGTTGATGCTTCTACAATCCGATAGTTATGCTCAAACTCGGCATTGAGCGATGCCATGGCGCTGCAGAATTTATTCTCAGACAGCTCAATGGCCTGTTCAACACCCTTGGGTTTAATATCTTTTCCGTATAAAATATATTCGATGTGAATATGCGAATACCGCTTTGGATAGGATTCTTCCATTTCTCCAATGACGTTGACCTCAAATCGCTCGATATTCGCACGCTTTTTCTTCATAATCATGATCACATCGATGGCGGTGCAACCTGCGACGCCGATGAGTACCATTTTCATGGGGCTGACCCCGCTTCCGCCTTCGCTGCTGTCTATGATAACCGCAGGACCGTTCCCTGCGCGCGCAACAAACTGAAGTCCTTCCGTCCATTTCAAGTGCGCTTGAACCGTCATTGAGATCTCCTTCTGGAATTGAGATTAGATCATACCGTCATAAAGGTGCTGTCACAATGCTATTGATCAGGGTCGCATTTCATAGGCGCCGTTCAGCGGCGCCACATAGGTCTGCCAAACATTTTGAAACCGCCGCTTATCCGTAACCGCCTTGCGGATCATTTTCAAACAGGCGTCCATCTGAGCAGTCGAGCTGCTTGGTTTGGCATACAGCTCCAGCGCATACTTGGAAAAATCACGGACCAAAAAATCGAATATCTGATCCAGCAGGTCGTTTTCCACCCGGTAAATTTGGGAATTTTCAATAATCAGTTGTCCATATGCAACAAGGGTAAACATCTCACCCAGGGTGAGCAGAAAATCAATGTCTTTTTGCTGGTCGGCATCCGGCGGCGCCGTGATCAGCAATGCCTTGAGGGAATCGATCTGCTCCCTGAAAACCTGAAGGTTCGGCAGATCGACGGCATTGTAAGCAATGTTGTAATCGTGAAAGCGAATCTTGCCCAAACCCCGAGTAGGGCCCTGGTCAAAAAGAAAATCATCGTTTTTCGGATCGCGCATCCGGGGAATTTCCGGAAAGGTGTCCGGGTTGAAAAAATAGTTGGCCATAAACTTGATGATCAAGGCCATATTGACATGAACGGTTCCCTCCAGTTTCGGCAGTGCCCGGATGTCCTGGGCAGCCATTTCAAAATACAGATCTTTTTCAAACCCCCTGGCTGCAATTACATCCCACAGCAGGTTGATCACTTCTTCCCCCTGGGTTGTCACTTTCATTTTGGTCATGGGCGTATACAGCAGGTATCGCCGATCCATGGGCGAAGCTGATCGTATGTAATCAGCATTCCGCAGCGCAAAAAGTTTCATGGCCACGAGACGGGCGTAGGCATCCACGAACAATTGCCGAATATGAGGAAATTCGCTAACAAATTTTCCATACAGATTCCGGTTGGAAGCATGCGCGACGGCTTCGTAGAACGCATGGGTGCATATTCCGATGGACGCCCATCCCAAATTGTATTTTCCGATATTAACGGTGTTAAGGGCTGCATCCCAGGCGTCTCGCCCCCTGGAGAGGATATCCGCTTCGGTCAAGGGATATCCCTGTAAAGCAAACTCCGCCACATAATTTTGAGAGTTTACGACATTTTTGATCAACTCAAAGTTTTCATGCTGAGAATCGGCGGCAAAAAAAATATATTCATCTGTTTCCGAATCCTTGCCAAAGGTGGATATGAGAGCTGCTTTATTGGCATTGCCGATATAATACTTGCCGCCGTCCGCCACATATTTCCCATCGCCCAAAGGCGTAATGGCCATTTCGCTGGAGTAGAGATCGGCGCCATGGGCTTTTTCCGACAACCCGAATGCAAAAATGCCGCCGTCCGCCAATAACCGGGCGGTCCGCTGTTTTATCTTTTCATTTTTGCTCATCCAAAGAGGACCAAGACCGAGAATGGTCACCTGCCATGTGTACCAGTACGGCAAGCCGTAAAATCCCAGGATTTCATTAAAATCGCAATTCCGAAATGTATCCCACCGGCTATCGCCTTTTCCATAAGTGGTCGGCGTCAACAGGGTGGCAAAAATTTTTTCGTCTTTAACAAAATCGATAAAATCTGAGTACCAAACGCGATCATGATAATCGTTCTTCAGCTTTTCCTTTCCTTTGGCTTCGAAAAACCGGATGGTTTTTCGCATGATATCCTTTGATTGTTCATCCAGATGTTCATATTGGTTTTCCCTGGGATTCAATAAAATCATTTGGTACTCCTTTCCTTGTGTCCCGCAATTAATACAAAAGGAATGGCAAACGGGCCAAACACAAATCCCATAACCGACCAAAACTTCTTTTTCAAACCTCTTTTGCCTGCCATTCGGCATAAAAGCCATGCAAACAAGATCGAAATTACGATAGTATCCTTTCATCACCGTGCCCCCTTTCACAAGAATTTCGTTCATGGGGCCGATTTTGACTTGAACACCCGGCATGGGTTTCCCCACAAGCCCAAATTTGAAGTGATACGGTTCATGACAGGTTACGGTAGCAGTTGTTTCGCTCAGGCCATATCCATAACATATGAACATACCGCTTGCATAGAAAAATTCCTCGATTTCCTGAGACAGGGGTGCCCCCGCACAGGGGAAAAACTTAATTCGATAATCTGCTTGGGGTCCTCCAGATAATTGTTGGTCATGCCTTTATAAAGCACGTAGTAGGTCCATGCGCGTTCAAAAATATGAAGTCCTCAAAATACATTGATGCCGGGTATTCCTTTAAAAACACCTGACGATCCAGGACAATAACCATTCACGCCTAAATGTCCTCGTCAAAGGACACTTTGTAAACACGCAAGTTGCACTAAAAACCCAACGGTTTTGACTTTCATTCATATTCGGTGTATGAAAATTGATAAATGCTTTCTCACTCTCTCAATTTTTTTCGGATAAGACAGCGATGAAACGAACTTTTTGTGTTCTGCTCCTGTTATTGATTTCCCTGGTTTTCGCGTGCGGCGGCCCATCCGTCAAACAAACATCCGAGGCTTCAAACAGCGGTATGAAAGAACTGCGAAAAGGCATCGGCTGGTATCAGAAAGGATGCTATCACAAATCCCTGGAGCATTTTATGAGAGCCGGCGAGCTGTTTGCGGCATCGGATTATTTGGCCGGCACAGCCATGACCATGAACAATATCGGGAATGTATACCGATTGATCGGTGATTCGAAAAGTGCAGCCCTGTTTTTCGATGAATCTTACGCCATTTACTCAGATTTGAACCAGCCCGAGGGGGCGATACAGGCACTGGCAAACAAATCCGCTTTGTTCATCGATGACAACGATTTCGACAATGCCGAAGCAGTGATTCGAAAAGCCGAATCAATGGCAAAGACATCTGGAATCGTTTCCATATCGCTGTTGAATAACAAAGGGGTGCTCTTGACGAAAAGGAAAGACTACATTGCCGCGGAAAATGTCCTCAATCAAGCGCTTACCGCCGCAACACCGGAAAATTTCCGCTCCATCGCCACCGTGAATGCCTCCCTCGGAAACCTCCAGCTGGAACGCGGTGAATATGAACAAGCCATCGAATTTTTTAGCAAAGCGCTTGAAGTGGACCAAGCGTCTGACTTCCATATGGGACTGGCTGATGATTTGACCGCCATTGGAACCGTTTTTTATCTTCAAAAAAAATATGATCTGGCTTTAAAATATTTCCGGCGCGGCATAAAAATCTATGCCATTTTCGGAAACCAAGAAAAAGTCGCCTTCATCAATGGCATGATGGAAGCGGCGGCTGAAGCAACCGGCGTCGACATCAGTGTCACCAGGCATTTCGTCGACAAATGGGCCGCCGGCGACCTGATGGAATCCCCCTGTAAATAAATACGCAGGCCCAAAGGAACCGGCTCTAATTTGTGGGGTACCCTGCGATGCTGCTCATGAATTGCCCAGATTGAGTCTTATTTTTAACAGCTCCAGCAATGAAGATTCGAGCGGTTTCAGTTTCGGATGGAGCGCCATTTTCTCCGTCCATGTAAATTCTACCGCTTCAAACATTTCAGGAATAACTTTACGGTTCCCTTCACCGTAAAGCTTTTTCGGGTAGTATTCAATAAATTGCATCCGGTGCGGTGCAATATTGAATTTCTGGACAACGGTGGTGGCGATATGACTGGAACAGCTCCTCACCGACATTTTACTGTCCGGGTGGTCGGATACCAAGACAATCATCGGCTTCAGATGGGTGACCCCTTTTCGGTCACCCTTATTCATATCAAAGATCCTCAGCCTGCACTTACCGCTGGCCAGTTTCAGTTTGCCGCCGAAACCTTCCCAGGCAAAAATATCATCATAAATTAACATAAGCGTCTCACATTTTTGTCATGGTGCTGTAAATCCATAATAATTTATCGGGAAGCTCCCGGATATCGGATATCACATTATGGTTGAAAGACCCATATAAATCATCCAATTTCGGATCTCCGGCAATATTGATCGTAAGTGCCTTAAAATAGATCCGCTTGGAATAGGCTTCATGCACGGCTTTTCGGGTGTCCGCGATTGCGTATCCCTGTTTGTATCCAACATCATTAGGAAAACCGTCGCCAATGGTCATCAACACCCGTACTTTTGCCGGAATCTTTTCGAGTTCACTTACGGCATGCCGAATGGCAGCGCCCATACGCGTGCTTCGCTGGGGTATCATGGCATTGATACACCGGTGAAATTCTTCATCCGGCGCATCTGAAAAGTCCTTGATCCGCAGATAATCGACGCCAAATCTTCCGGTTCCTGAAAAGCCGGCAATTGCAAACCTGTCTCCAACAACCCCCAGCGCTTCGGAAAATAATACAATGGCCTCCTTTTCAATATCCAGGACCGTTGCGCTGGAATCCGCCGCCTTGTTCGCCGTCGATCGCGACAGGTCAACCAATACCAGCACTGCGATATCTCTCTGCTGCTTTACGCGTTTGATATACAAACGATCCGAAGGAATCCGGCCGACCTTCCGGTCTATGGCAAAATCCAGCAACGCCCGGTAATCAAACTGGTCGCCTTCAATCCATTGTCTCAAAATCGCGAGCCCCTCAGGCTTTAGCATTTCAAAGGCACGGCGCATTTTTTTGATCAGACCCTGATACCGACGTAAGGTGTCTGAATAAAATGTTCCTTGGCAACCTGGAACATGCCTGTCCATCACCCTGACATGGTCATCAAGGTAATCGTTGATACGGCAATCCCACTCAGGATATTTAACGATGGTACCGGCTCCGGCGTGCTGCTGTTGGCTGTCTATTTCAATACCATTATGGAACTCAAACCAATCCATGCCTGCAAGGTATTCGCACAGGCCGCCCCGAATCTCGCCAAACGCTTCGTTTGCAGGTCCCATTTTTACAATGATATCTTGAATATCCTGAGGTGAAAGGGCGCCCCGATTTTGGACGAGCTTTTTCCGGAGATCCGATTTGTATACCTGAATCCCCTTTTTTCTCAGCTTTTCCCTCACAGATACCGCCACAGCCGCATAGGGTCGCTGTGTATCCATGACCAAATCGGGTCTTATGAAGCGCCCAAACGGTGTTTCCAGTATCGGCCGCCCTGATTCCAGCCCGCCGGCGCTTTCCTGTTGAACGAGCTGTTTGAAAACATCGTCATAGGTCAGGGAAATAAGTGCTGCGCTTGTTTCCACACAGGTATCCGCCATAAAACTTTTTTCAAAAAGATCTGAAATCCGATCCACCAGAAGTTGATCACAGGAATTGCTCTCTGACCGATCCACCAGCGTCATGCCGAGCGCTATGCGCGCGTAAAGGGTCGAAATGAGATTAGGCCTTTGGCCGCTCCCATAAAGTCTGCTTGCCTCATTTTGAAATATTGGCAGGGATCGTCTCACGAGTCCCGGGTACTGCTGTGAAAGCAGCAATCGTATTCTGCCGTGTTCGTAGATGGTAAACATCGCCGTTGCCAGGCCTTTGTGAGGAAAGTATTGAAAAAATTGGTCCAATTCTGAAATGCCTGCGCTGCCGCCTTCGTGTCCGCGATGTGCGTTCATCTCCTTGGCTGCAACGCCAGCGCTGCAACGCGCCAGTGCTTTTTCAAAATCAAACTCAAAAGTGCCGAACTCGAACTGTCCGGATTCCAGTCTTACCAGATGCCAATAGAGGCTGCTATTATCCTCTTTGTTATCAAAAATATTGATTTCATCCGGCAGGTATATAAAATTTCCGTCTGAAAAAACGCTGATTCCGCCGGGTTGGGGCCCGTCGCCGTGGAGGGATAAAGATGAAACCGGTTTGATCGCGATATTCAAGCCGGTTCTTGCACGCATATAACGGATAAGCCGATGCTGAACCTGAAACAGAGGTGCCGCCACCTGCATGGCTGAACACATTTCAGAGGACAGTTTGGACGCAAGGGATAAAAATCTTCTGCCCATCAAAGGGTCTTGTTCATATCGATCAAGGCTGAATAAGACAAAACGTTCAAGACTTTCCCTGGAAAGGAAATTTAATCCCTTTTCCAGACCCTCCAAGAACACTTCAGCCAGTGAAATATCCTTCTTAATGACCCGGGACAATTCTTTAATGTGAAAGACCCTTTTTACATGCGGGAATGAACCGACTGCTTTGGGAAGGGTGTAGGTCAATTGAAGACTCCGGTTATACGACATATCTTGAGAAAATGCATCGTAAAGAAGTGATAGATATGCAAAACCCGATACCAGATCGCCTGAATTCAACATCACGCTCGCACATTCAAGCGGCCCTTTCAGGGTATAGCCCCCTTTTTGATACATGACGTTGAATGTATCCAAATACCGCTGCAATAGGTTATCATCATGCCAAAGCAAAACAAATGGCAGATGGGTCGCCATGATACGTCCCACGGTGGGACCTTTCTTGCCGAATTCTCGTACCACCGACCGATAGATCCGCATCTGTGAATGTTCGGTTTTCCGGCCGGCAATCAAACGGGCGTATCCCATGGCAATCTCTCTGCCAAAGGACAACTCTATGGAAAGCCCCCAGACGGCATCATCAACCAGCCATCTGAGTGACTCCGGATCAATGGCGGGCTGAATGTTCCCAAGTTTTTCTCCGACCTCCTCGGCAAGCTCAGGATCCGCCACTGAAAGTTGATCCAGAAGTTGGTGAATAAGGCATCCTGAATCAGTCATAAAAAATATCCGCAATCAGCTCGTCTAATGTTTCTTGAAGTCTCTCATCATCTGAAAGGGGCAGGCATACCGCAATTTTGCAGGCGTCTCTTACAGGAACGCCTCTATTCATCAACTGGGCGGCGTATATCAGCAGCCGGGTACTGGCGCCCTCTGCAAGTCCGTGCTCTCTGATATTGCGAATCCGCTGTGCAAGACCTACAAGCCTTAGCGCCGTCTCTTGATCGACAGCACCTTCATGTGAAACGATTTCCGCCTCTTTATCCATCTCCGGATAGGTAAAGGACATGGATACAAATCGTTGCCGCGTACTCTGCTTCAGGTCTTTCAAGACAGACTGATACCCGGGATTATAGGATATCACCAGCATAAAATCCGGATGCGCATGAATGATTTCGCCTTTCTTGTCAATTGACAATATCCGGCGGTTATCACTCAACGGATGGATCACAACCGTTGTGTCTTTTCTCGCTTCCACGATCTCATCCAGATAACAGATGGCACCCATTCGCACCGCCTGTGTTAAAGGACCATCCACCCAAACTGTTTCGTCATGCATGAGAAGATACCGCCCGAGTAAATCCGATGCAAAGAGATCCTCATGGCATGAGATGGTTATTAACGGCCGTCCCAACCGGTATGCCATATATTCGACAAATCGCGTCTTTCCGCACCCTGTCGGTCCTTTTAGCATGACCGGAAGCCGTGCATCATAGGAGGCTTCAAAGAGCTGCATCTCATTGCCTGTGCTCAAATAATAGGGCTCGGATTGGATGGAATAATTTTTAATGTCTGCCTGAAAATATGAATTCACAGTGATTCCTCCTGCAAGATTGATGCATTCGTACGACGTCTGAATCCGTCAAGTGTTTTGTGTTTCGTGTTTGGTTTTAAGCAAAAAATACAAAACACCAAATTGACCAAACGCGCAAGCAAAAGTCATTTTTCCGACTTTTTTGAGAGTTCGTCAATGCTTAACGAATTCGTGCCCCCTAGGTAGTGTCCTAATTTGAATTTCAAAGGTTTAATATCATGGAAATTGTTTTAATAGAATGGTTAGATTCAAAATCAGGTCCAGCAGAATGGGAATATCTTGACGAAATAGAAACCGTTGAGCCTGTGACTTGTAATTCAGTCGGATATTTGATAGAGGATAATAAAAGAT
>CAYTAQ010000124.1:0-11616 GCA_964435695.1 uncultured Desulfobacterales bacterium
TGACAGCACGTTTTTTCATGGTGAACCTCCTTTGTTTTAATAAAATACAGTCAAGAAGAACTTAGGGTAAGATAGCGAAAGGTTTCGTGATAAGATCCTGCTTTCCATGGACGAAAGTATCCTGCAAACGGAGCGGCATGTCAACAATTATCATGTAGCAGGATGCCGGATTCCATCATGCCGGATCGATAGAGTATTTGTCAGATAGCTCTTTACAAATACGTTTTCCATCGGTAGTGTCATTATTTCATACTGAACTTCTGAAGGTAACCCTATTCTGCCCGGCTATTATGAATCGGGGCATTCAGCGGTTGATTTGACGACTCATCCAGCGGAAACGGATATATGCTGCTTCTTTTTGACTACGACGGTGTTTTAGCGGATACTTTCCAACTTTTTTTCGATGTCTTCATAGAGACACAACGTTCATTAGGTATGGGTCGGCCACCCACGATGCAGGATGCCGTATCCCTCGAAGTACAGAGTTTCGTGGGCGTAGCGGAAGCCATCGGTATCCCGGACCACATGATTTCATTGTTCGAAACAAGTGCCACTGAATGCCTGATTAAAAAGATGGTGGACGTTCATCTCTTTCCTGAAATACCCCCAATTCTTGAGGCGCTCAGCCGCAAAAATGATATTTGCGTCATTACGCTCAACAAAACCTCATATGTTTTGGAGACATTAACGAGCTATGGCGTGCTGAATACCGTCGCCGAGATATATGGCGCTGAAACACGTCTTTCGAAGGCGGAAAGCATCATCGTGGCTCAAACCACTTTCAGGGCGGACGCCGAATCGACCTATTTCATCGGAGACGCAGTCAGCGACCTTCGTCAGGCAAAACAGGCGGGGGTCAAGACGGTGGCGGCGACATGGGGATTTCAAGACCGAAACATGCTTCTGCGTGAATCGCCGGACCTTGTCGTAAATCATCCGGACGAATTACTGGAAATCTTTGGATAAAATCAGGTCTTTTTCAGGACAACTTTTCTGGAAATATTCTGAGCGAATTTATAAAAAAGCTCCTTTACGGCATCTGCCTTTTTGTCCGCCATTGCCGCTTTCATGGCATTCATATCTTTAAACAGCATCGTCTTGACAAAACCGGTCTCACTGTCCTTGACCTGCCATATGTCATAAGATGCGCATCCAATAGACTCCCAGAGCGGTTTAATTTTTTCCCTGGTGGTCTGAACGTACGCATCCTGATTCTCAGCCGCCACATCGTACTCAAATATCACGGTTATCATGCTTCTCTCCTTTTTTGTGGCCATAATTACATTTTCCGGAATATTATCACTCCGGCAACAAAAGATACCAACCGCGTCATGCCGGACTTGATCCGGCATCCAGTTTTTTTCTGGATTCCTGCTTTCGCAGGAATGACAATTGTTGGGATGTTTAATTGCCACATTAATAAAATTTTGAAATTTAAAAAGCAATCAAAAAAACCTGATTTTCTGATCTGAAGAACCCGGCAGCTGCAACCGGGCCGACATGGCGGCCAAAAGTATTTGCGGAATTTAATAATTGTGCTAAGGTACGGCAAAAATCAACCCGGCCAAAGAATACGTGTGGCTGCTGTTAAGACGCGACATATCACTCATGAGTCGTGAAATTTCCGGGACGTGTTATCATGGTTCAACCACTTTTGATTGATACAGATTTCAGTTTAGAGAAAATCGATCCGAATTTTCAACACGCCTTCCGATTGGCTTTGCCTTTTCTGGAAACAAGGAAGAATAAAATCCACACTTATATCGCTTATCAATATGCCCTCAGATTGCTGAAACATGAGACCGGCGCTCCGGAAATCGCTATTCCCGCCTGTATTTTGCATGATGTGGGCTGGTCCGCCATTCCGGAAAAAAGTCAGCTGAACGCCTTCGGACCGTTTGCCAAAGATGAACACCTCAAAAGAAAACATGAAATCGAAGGCGTTGTCATCGCCCGAAAAATCCTTCTGGCTCTGGAGTACCATTCGCGCGTGATAGACAGCATTCTAAATATCATAGACGGTCACGATACCACGCATCGGGCAAAATCTCCTGAAGATGCGATTGTCAAAGACGCTGACAAACTTTGGCGGTTTTCAGAAATCGGTTTTCTCATTGACATTGAGCGCTTTGAATCTCAACCAATTCCTTACTTCAAATATCTGCAGGCCGCTGTCGGCAAATGGTTCTTGACGGAAACAGGCAAACAGATAGCCGGTGATGAATTACACATGAGAGAAAAAGAAATCATGCGTCAGCATCCGTTTGATGGCACCGCTGGTGGGGGGGAAGAACTGAATTGATTGCCGCGCCTGAAAAAGCGGTCATGAATTTCATAAGGAATATATCGGAATGACTGTTTCGCCCTATGGCGTTGGCAGCTGTGCCCGTGGATATTTCTGCTGAAAGATATCATCTGCTTTTATATTTTCTTGTTGACAAAAAGGAAACACTACTCTATGGTTTTTTTTAAAGTCATCGATAACTAATGCCTATATATATTCCAAGCAAAATTAAATACTCCTTATCAATAAGACTATTATTTCCAAATAATTAATAGTGTTAGCAAGACTCAGACCGAATTCCGACAAATTGTGTTTCCTGGGATGTCCAAAAATGTTAAATGCATTAAAGTCGACAAAGTGGAAACAAAATCGAATTTTCCCAATCGGAATCTCTTTAAACATATTCATTGTCAAAGAGGGGCACCTTCTCTCTGCAGCGGCATGAGCATCTTTATCAGCTTTCATCGTTTGCAAAGCTGGTTGGAATAACTCGAGAACCTAATACAGCCAATCCCTGTTATTCACGAGTGACCCTTTGAATGGCCGCCCCTTTGAATTTTGATTGCCACCGTTGACCCTGGCTGTAAAGGGTTCAAGGAAGGAGTGAAATAAAATGAAAATTACGGTATTCAACGGTAGTCCAAGGGGCAAAAAGGGCACCACCAATGTTCTGGTGGAGGCATTTCTATCCGGAGCATCCGCGGCCGGCGCCGAGGTTGAAAACATCTTTCTTGTTAAAAAAGAAATTAAGCACTGCCTGGGTTGCGTTGCCTGCTGGGTAAAGACTCCCGGCAAATGTGTGCAGAACGATGACATGGAGGGATTGATTGAAAAATTTATGGGCTCGGACATTTCCATCTTTGCAACACCGATTCATATAGACAATGTATCCGGCATTCTGAAAAATTTCATCGATCGCCTTTTTCCAACCCGCATGCCTTATTTTGAAGTTCACACTGATGGCGAAACGCGCCACCTGAACCGGTACGATCAACAACCCAAAATCATGATGATCTCGAGCTGCGGCTATCCGGAACAGAGCCAGTTCCAGGTTATCCGCCTCTGGCTGAAAAGGTTTTCACGTAATTTCGATATGGAGATCGTGGGAGAGATCTATCGTAGCTGGGGCTGGCTCCTAAAATCGGAAAACGACCGGTTGGAACCAAAGATCAGGGATTATAAGAATCTGCTTGCAAAGGCGGGTCGTGAAGTGGCCGATAATATGAAGCTCTCAGCCGAAACGACCGCCGAACTGGAAAAACCGATTTTGCCGAGAGAAATGCATCTGGATATTTCGAAAAAAAGATGGGATGAGGCCATCAACCGCGGTAAAAAAGTGTGGGCCTTAAAAGAATAGACTGGGAAAAGACCTTGGGCAGATTAAACGAGAAAGTGATCATTGTGACAGGGGGCGCCAGGGGTTTGGGTAAAAGCTTTTGTCTGGGCCTGGCAGAAGAAGAAGCGAAAATCGTCGTAGCCGATATCATGGAAGCGGGCGCCAGAGAAACATCCGGGGAAATCCTGGCAAAAGGGGGTCACAGTATCGCCCTCGCCGTCGATGTTACATCCGAACAGGATACCCTCCGCATGGCCGAAGAGGCGGTGAAGGCCTTCGGCCGTATCGATGTCCTGGTGAATAATGCGGCCCTGTTCTATGGGATAACCCGAAAACCATTTGTTGAAATCCCTCTGGAAGAGTGGGACAGGCTGATGACCGTTAATCTGAAAGGTCCCTTTCTTTGTTGCAGGGCCGTATTTCCCCAGATGGAAAGGCAGGGAAAAGGTAAGATCATCAACCTCGCCTCTGAAACGGCCTTCACAGGCTCCCCTTATTTTGTTCATTATGTGACATCCAAAGGAGGCGTCGTCAGCTTCACACGCTCTTTGGCCGCCGAATTGGGCCAGTACAACATCTGTGTCAACGCCGTCGCCCCGGGTCTTACGGATACTGAGTCGGCGCGGACTGTCGTCGATGATATTTCAAAATATGATGTCGGCCGCATACCGCTGAAGCGTCTGGAGCAGCCGGCTGATCTTCTCGGAGCTGTCCTGTTCCTTGCAAGTGATGAAAGCGATTTCATCACCGGCCAAACCCTGGTCGTAGATGGAGGGCACTATATGCACTAGGCGTCTGTCGACAAACCTTAAAAAAACGAGTCTATAACCAATAGCAAGGGTGATTATTCAGCTGAGGATCAGAGTTTCAAAACTATTTGGTAAAATTGGAGCGCTGGGGTATTGGCGCAGAGATTGAAAGGTTTCGGGTGTCAGGTGTCAGGAAATTCAAATCCTGTATCTGAAACCTGAACACTGAAACCTGAAACCTCCATTGTGGTACTCCATCACTCTGAAAGATATCTAAATATCTTACATGTTCAATTGGTTATAGCTCACATGAAATGGGGAATTGATGAAGACCTTGGACGCACTGGATATGCATTTGAAAAAAAGGGCTGGTGAGCTGGAGGGATTAAAGGCTGAGGGGCGCAAGATCATCGGTACCTACCCGGGAGGATATGTTCCGGAAGAAATCATACTGGCCTGTGATGCTGTACCGATTGGTCTTCATCGTGGTGGAGAACACGAACCGGTCCAGATAGCCGGGGCCTATCTTCCCCGATGGATCGACACCTTCTGTCGCTCACAGATCGGTTTCAAGGTCCTTGGAGGAGAGCCCGCCTATGATCTGATAGACCTGTTCGTGCTCCCTGTAACCGACAACAATGTCAGGATATTGTCGGATGCATGGGAATTTTACCATCTCGGAGAAATATTCAAGATAGGCGTCCCCCATCGAAAGACGGATAGGGCATTGAAGTATTACCTCAGCGGCATCAGCGCCCTGAAAGACAAAATAGAGGCCTATACAGGGCAAAAGGTGACGGATGAGAGATTAAATGAAACCATTCGCCTGTGCAATAAAGAAAGGGCGCTTTTCCGGAAGATCAGTTATATGAGAAAGGAGGACTCTTTACCCTTCTCCGGAAAAGATTTCATCCGGCTGCTCCATGCATCTTTGTGGCTGGATAAAAATGTCATGATCAACATGCTGGAATCATTGATTCATGAGCTGGAAAACCAGGAGCTACAGCCCGCTTCCGGTCCCAGGATCCTGCTCACAGGGTCTACGCTGGCCCACGGAGACGGCAAAGTCATCCGCCTGGTGGAAGAAGCCGGCGGCAACGTCGTGATGGAACACTTTGCTGAAGGGTTGAGATATTACTGGGACGATGTCGCCCTTGATGGAAATCCCATGGAGGCCCTGGCGGAATCCTACTTCCTGCGACAAATCACGCCGGCCTGGTTCAGACCCTCCGGTGAACTGTGGGATTTCTTGATAAAATTGGCCGGAGATTTTGCCATTGACGGTGTTATCTGGTATAGCCTCATGTACCGTGACAGTTATACGGTTCAGTCCACCCTTTTCCCTAAAATACTGAAAAAAGCCACGGGTCTGCCAACACTGATTACAGAATCCGACTATGATCTTGAGGAAGTGGGTCCCCTTCGAACCCGAATTGAAACATTTATCGAGATGATCAAAGGATAGCGGAAATGCCCTATGAAAGCCTTTTGAAGTTATGCGGCTGGGAAGCAGAACAGATTGCCGAGGAAAGACCCAGGGTCGAGGAAGCCTTCGGGATTTTAGGTCTGGGACCCGAGGATATGGCATTGGCCGAAGCCCGTGTGAAAGAGGGCTACGATATCCGGCTCATGGGGGTTAGGAGGGCTCTGGGTGTATGGATCGGAGGATTGGTTGACGTTGTCCTAAGCAAAAGGGAGGGCAAAAAGATCGTTTACTACTCTTTCCCCCCCCTCGGCGGTCTTAGCGGAAGAATCGCGGCCATCGGCAAAGGCGAAATCCTCTGTGTCTGTCCGGAGTTCATACTGGATATAGTCCTGGGCGCTATTTTCAACAGAATCGATCCGATCCTGGAAACGGGCGAGGAAAAGGCCCTACCCGCGGGAGCAGCTTTATGTGCCATGAATAAGATCCGTGTCGGGGCAATTGAGCGGGGTATCATCCCTGTGCCCGATCTACTCCTGGCCTCAAGCTTCTATTGTGACCAGGGGGGGCAAACGGATGAATGGCTTCGGGAAGTCTATGGTGTCCCCTGGGTGGTCATGGACAATGTGATGGACTCGGCCTGGGGTGAATTCCCGGACCTGAGCTCCAAGCGAATATCTTATATGGCGGCCGAGATAGAAAATGCCTGGATCGAAGCCTCTGAGATTCTCGGCCGGAAGCCTGATGAAGACCAGTGGGGGGAATATGCCAAGTTATACCGCGGGTTCGTTGAAGGGATTGCAAAGACAAACGCGGCCATGAGGGCCGATCCTCCCCCTTTGTCTCAATCAAACCTGCAGGTTGTGCGTTTCCTTCGGAATGCCACAAGCTATGACCGATTCCCGGATGCACTCAAGGCAATTGATACACTGGTCCCGGAGCTGGAAGAGAGGGTCAGGAAGGGAACGGGCCCTTTACCCAAAGGAAGTCCGAGGGTAGGAAGCTTCCTCATACCCCAGCGGGACCAGACCATCGCCCATCTGATTGAAAAGGCGGGCATATCCATACCGGTGACCTTCCTCAGTTATGACGCCTACACGGAGATGCTGGACAAGGGCGACACCACCATCGCCGAAAAAAGTGCCCGAACGGAGTTGAGCCGGGGCCTTTATCACAGTACCTCCGCCCTTCTCTACTGGACAAAAAGAGCTGTGGAAGACTTTGACCTGGATGGTATTCTTTGGTCTCAGCCCATTCACTGCAGGCCCATGGCCAGCAGCGGGTTTATTTTGAAGAAGGCCATAGAAAAAGAGTGTGGTATCCCGGTGCTCATCCTGGAGGTCGACTGGTATGACAACAGGGTGATCAGCGGTGAGACGATGCGGACGAAAATCGAAACTTTCGGCCATTTGCTGGCCGCTAGAAAAGCGAGAGGAGAGACAGCGCATCGACCTTGATAGAAGCGTCCTGTTAAGTTCCGGTTGCTCCGGGACTATGGGGCAAGCAACCATGGATTAACGTCAGATAACCGAGAATATAAAACAAGGGGAAAAAGGAGACAGGATTAAGCGCGGCAATTTTTATCGGGAAAGGAAATGGTCATTGGGAGGCAAAAGAAAAACTTTTTAACGCATTGCAAAGGAGGATGACATGGCAGAGGAAAAACGGGAAATGGTAAAAATGTGGGATGCAATACCAGGATTTGACCTTAACCAGGAGATCGACTTGCCTGAATTGAATTCGTGGTTCTTTGATGGAACCCATAGCGTACCGCTGCTGACGCCCATGTATGCCTGGTTCTGGATCAGGCATTGCGGCCATGGATCTCAGTATTCTTCGGAAAAGCTTAGCACGCCACGATATAAAGGGTTTATCCTGAGAGATCATGAGGGTGCATCCTACATAGGCATGCGCATTGTTCGCGATGAGGCTGAGGTTGCCGAGCGTACGGAAAAGTTCAAGGAGGCTTTAATCCCCTGGATTGAAGACTTCGACGGCATCTGGGCAAAACAGCGAAAAGAATTGCTGTCGATGTACGATAAACTCAAAGCCCTTGATGTGGACAAAGCCAGCAATATTGATCTCCTCCATCATCTCTGGGATATCATCAGCACCAATCGGAGAATGTGGGAAATTCACTTTCTGGGAATGAATGTTTCCTATGCCGCGTTTCTGTTGCTGGAGGATCTGGTGAAACCTTATGGTCTGACGAGCCAGAGTCCTGAATTCCAGGACATGTTCAGGGGCTTTGATAACGAGGTGTTCAAGGTGGATCGAAAGCTTTGGGAGTTGGCCTCAGCAGCTGTTTCAAAGGGGCTGGGCGACCTTATCCTTAACAGTGAGACCAAAGATGTGATCGGAAAGCTTGAGGGAAGTGACGCCGGAAAAGAATGGCTCAAAAATCTTTACGCCTTTCTGGAGGTGGACGGATGGAGAATGGTTCGCATGATGGATCTTGATGAACCCTATTGGCTTGAAGATCCTTCAACCGTGATTTCCCCCATAAAAGCTTTTATCAAGAAGGGCGGCGATTATAACCTTGATGAGATGACGCAATCGCTCTCTAAAAACAGGGAAAAAGCCATTGCCAACCTGCTGCAGAAAGTGCCCGCAGAGGACAAACCCTGGTTCGAGGCGCTTATCATGCTCGGCGGAAAGACCGGCTCCTACAGCGAGGAACACGACCTTTACTGCGAATTGCACTGTCATGCCGTCATGCGCCGGGGTTTTCTGGGCATCGGAAGGCGTTTGGCCGCGGCCGGCACCCTTGACAAACCGGATGATATCTTTTTCCTTAATCCGGATGAGGTGGAGCGGGTATTGGGAGCTCCCGAGTTTCACAAAATGCAGTACATTGCCAACAGAAGGCGCGAACGATGGGAAAAAATAAGATTTTCAGAAGTTCCGCCCGCATTTACCACCAGGTCCAGTTTAGAAGAGGCCGTGGGGATGGATCTCCTGCCTTCGGCAGATGCCATCATTATCAAAATTGTTGTGGGAGAACTTCCCAATGTGAGGGAGGAGTTGAACGCTGATATTTTCGGCGTATGCGGTGCCCCCGGCGTTGCCGAAGGGCCGGCTCGTGTTATCATGTCCTACAACCAGCTGGATGAAGTCCAAAAGGGTGAAATCCTGGTCTGCCCGGGGACGAATCCTGCCTGGACCCCGGTCTTCGGCCTTGTTAAAGCCGTTGTTTCAGACAGGGGAGGAACTCTCAGCCACACCGCCATCGTGGGGCGGGAGTACGGTCTGCCCACCTTGGTCAATACCTTCACGGGAACAGCCACCATAAAAACAGGGCAGCGGATAAGAGTCAATGCGACCGAAGGAACCATTTACATTCTTGACAAATAAGGAAGGCGGCTCATCGATGCAGCCATTCCTCATCAATTACGCCGAGGATAAGATCGATGACCTCAACAGGCATTTGGATGCCACTCGCTGGCCGAGCATGCCATTCGATACCGGCTGGCGCAGTGGCACAAATGATCAGGTGCTGCATGATCTGGTTCGGTACTGGCGCCACGAATACGACTGGCTCAAGGTTCAGCAACGACTCAACCGGCTGAACTATCTGTGTGGACCTGTCGAAGGGGAAACGCTTCATTGTGTTTTTTACAAGGGTTCGGGGGGCGGGCAGCGCCCGCCCCTGCCCCTTTTACACGGGTGGCCCTGTTCATTTTTAGATTTTCTCGATGCTGCAGGAATGCTTGTCAACGGCGTTGGCGGAGAACCCGGGTTTGACTTGGTGGTCCCATCGCTGCCCGGCTTTGTGTTTTCAGAGGCACCACGCACCCCCGGAATGCACGCCAGACAGATCGCAGAGAGAATACACGGCCTCAAACGCTTGCCTATGCCCAGCAAGATTCTCCTGTAGGTCTGTTAGCCTGGTTTCTTGAAAAATTCTGGGCATGAAGCGACCATGGTATCGATCTTTGGCAGACGTTTACAAAAGATCAGCTTCTGACCAACGTAATTCTCTATTGGCTCCCGGGGTGCGTCCTCTCTTCTGCACGCATCTATTTTGAAACCTTCTTTAACATGCCGAAAGGTCTGGGATCCAAATACATCGAAGTACCCACCGCGTATTCCAAGTTCCCGGCCGAGCCTTGGTCCCCGCCACGCCAAATGGTTGAACGACAGCACAATCTGATTCAAATGGTTATAACGCAACATTTGCTTGGTTGACCGTTCCGTGAAAAACACCTTGCATAATCGCACGTGGGATGTGGAGGAGATGAAGACCTTAGACGCATTGGATATTCAATTAAAAAATAGGGCCGGTGATCTGGAAAATTTAAAAGCCGAAGGGCACAATATCATCGGCACCTACCCGGGAGGATATGTTCCGGAAGAAATCATACTGGCCTGTGATGCTGGGCAAGGGCGACACCACCATTGCCGAAAAAAGCGCAGAACGGAGTTGAGCCGGGGCCTTTATCACAGTACTTCCGCCCTTCTCAACTGGACGAAGAGAGCCGTGGAAGACTTTGACCTGGACGGTATCCTTTGGTCTCAGCCCATTCACTGCAGGCCCATGTCCAGCAGCGGGTTTATTTTGAAGAAGGCCATAGAAAAGGAGTGTGGTATCCCGGTGCTCATTCTGGAGGCCGACTGGTATGACAACAGGGTGATCAGCGGCGAGACCATGTGGACAAAAATCGAAACTTTCGGCCATTTGCTGGCCGTTAAAAAAGCCAAAGGGAAAACCATGAATTGACCTTGATAGAGACCTCGTGTTATGATTCAATTCTTCCGAATTTTGATGGAGCGCTCTAATCTACTTCTCTACAATGCGTTTCAAAAATTTCTTTGAAGGTAACCAACGCTAAAGAGAACCGGGACACATTATCGTGGATGAAAGTCAGATAACCAAGAACATAAAATAAAGAAACAAAGGAGACAGGATTAACTGCGACAACTTTTATCGGGAAAGGAAATTGTCATTGGGAGTCAAAAGAAAAACTTTTTAATGCATCGCAAAGGAGGATGACATGGCAGAGGAAAAACAAGAAATGGTAAAAATGTGGGATGCAGTACCGGGGTTTGACTATAACCCGGAGATCGACTTGCCTGAATTGAATTCGTGGTTTTTTGATGGGACCCATAGCGTACCGCTGCTGACACCGATGTATGCCTGGTTCTGGATCAGGCACTGTGGCCATGGATCTCAGTATTCCGCTGAAAAACTCAGCATGCCCCGATATAAAGGGTTTACCTTCAGAGACAATGAGGGCGCAACTTACATCGGCATGCGTATTGTCCGCGATGAGGCTGAAATCGCTGAGCGAACAGAAAAGTTCAAGGAAGCCTTAATCCCCTGGATTGAAGACTTCGACGGCATCTGGGCAAAACAGCGTAAGGAATTGGTTTCCATGTACGACAAACTCAAAGCCCTTGATGTGGACAAAGCCAGCAATATTGATCTCCTCCATCATCTCTGGGATATCATCAGCACCAATCGCAGAATGTGGGAAATTCACTTTCTGGGGATGAACGTTTCCTATGCCGCGTTTCTGTTGCTTGAAGATCTGGTGAAACCTTATGGCCTGACGAGCCAGAGTCCCGAATTCCAGGACATGTTCCGGGGCTTCGATAACGCGGTCTTCAAGGTGGATCGAAATCTCTGGGAGCTGGGAGCGGACGCTACGAAAAAAGGACTGAACGACCTTATCCTTAACAGTGAGACCAACGAAGTGATCGGAAAGCTTGAGGCGAGTGACGCCGGAAAAGAATGGCTCAAAAAGCTTTACGCCTTTCTGGAGGTGCACGGATGGAGAATGGTTCGCATGATGGATCTTGATGAACCCTATTGGCTTGAAGA
>CAYTAQ010000125.1:0-11603 GCA_964435695.1 uncultured Desulfobacterales bacterium
AACGCCGATAGAAGGCCTGTTGATCACCTCAGGAGTTACCTTGCTTATCGCCAATTTAGCTGACCTTTCCAGCATGTCGACGATGGGGAGTGCCGGCTTTCTGTTGATCTTTGCGGCTGTCAATGGAGCCAATGTATTGCTGGCAAAGGAGACGCATAGCCAAGTTTGGCTTTCGCTAATTGGAATTTTGCTTTGCCTGAGTGCACTAGCAAGCCTGCTGTGGCAGACCGCAAAGAGCTCATCCGGTAAGCTCGGGATTCTCTTCGTCATGGTAGGTGCTGCCTTTATCATAGAACTCACCTTCCGGTTGACGACAAAACGAGCTATAAAGCTTTCAAGATTGCAATGAAGAAACGACTCCGAGAATCCACCTGAAAAATGGCAGTCAATGCCATGTGCGGGTAATATCGGCAACCATTCAATCATGCACAAGCTGGTAACGGCAGTAGGCTTCATCGTATCCATCGCAGTCATAATTTTTTTAACTCGGGCGGCTGCCAGAGCACTGGCTGAAGGACGCGAAAAATTATTAACATAATCTGATGATGCTGAAGACAGAATCTGCAGAAAAGATGGATTCCGTCTTCATTAATTTTATGCTTTAAAGAACAGGGGAAATGGCAAAATGGATACAATTATCAAGAATAAAGGTAGATCTTGCCAAATCTGCAATGAAAAACGGGCGGCTCTATTGCGGCCTGCCGTCATGGCCCGCGGTCCGGTTGTTAAGATGATTAAGAATGATGTGGGAAACTGGCAGGAAGACGGCTGGATTTGTGTTGAAGACCTTCAGAAATACAGACACAAATATGTGGAAGAGCTTCTCACAACAGAGCGGGGCGAACTAACAGATCTGGATTTGGAGGTCATGGATAGCCTTCGAAAGCAGGAAATTTTCGCCCATAATCCCGAAAAAGAATTTGATGCGGATTTAACCCTCGGCCAGCGGCTTGCAGATCGCATCGCTGATTTTGGGGGAAGTTGGGCCTTTATATCCATTTTCGGCGCTGTCTTTTTGTTATGGATGTTTATGAACTCTATCTTTCTCATTAATAAACCGTTTGACCCATATCCTTATATTCTTCTGAACCTTGTCCTGTCTTGTTTGGCAGCACTCCAGGCACCGGTTATTATGATGAGTCAGAACCGGCAGGAGGCCCGAGACAGAATGCGTGCGGAGCATGACTATCAGGTAAATCTGAAAGCTGAATTGGAGATCCGCCAACTGCATCAAAAGATCGACCACATGCTGTCTCACCAATGGGAGCGAATGATAGAAATACAAAAAATACAAATGGATTTGATAGATGAGACACGGAGTAAAAAATAGACGCTATATCAATGAATGGATACTCAAAAGTTAAATACAAGAGCGATCCCTTTTTAAAGGGCAAACTGGTCAGGCAGAACCGGCAACAGTATCTATCAGATACTGCTGATAGCAATCTATTCCGCCCAGCATGAAATTGTTATCACTACGCCCTATTTTGTATCCGATTCTTTGAAAATTATCAGCCACCCTGGAGAATTTCATGTTCAACTGGTTTATCGATCGTCGCCGAAAAAAAATCGCACAGGCTTCGTTTCCTCCATCGTGGGAGGATATCATCCGCCGTAATGTCGCCCACTATTGCAGGCTGGAGGATGAACAGCGCGTTCACCTGCGTGATCTGGTTAAGGTCTTTATCGTCGAAAAACATTGGGAGGGCGCGGGAGGACTTGAGATGACCGACGAAATCCGCGTTACGATCGCTGCACAAGCTTGTCTTCTCATTTTAGGTTTACCCCACAACTACTATCGCAATGTCATGTCTATCATTGTCTATCCGTCCACCGTTGTTCCGCCTCAGCGACGTACGGGCTTTTTTGAAAATCCCGTCGTACCTGAGGAAGTTTCGCATCCCATTATCGGGCAGGCCTTCAAGAAGGGGCCGGTAATTATTATCTGGGATGCAGCCCTCCGTGGAAGCCGTCATCCCGAGCTTGGCCATAACGTTATTTACCACGAATTTGCGCACAAGCTGGACATGCTCGACGGTGCTGCCGACGGGACCCCTCCCTTGCACAGTCGGACTGAATATCGCGACTGGGTTCAGACATGTTCACAGGAATATCTGCGCCTTAAGCATAAATAACGCCGAAAAAGGTAAAAAATCTTTTCTTAGCGCCTATGCTGCGACCAACGAAGCGGAATTTTTCGCCGTCGCTACTGAGCAATTCTTTGATCAGCCACAGCTAATGATAGCACATGCACCGGATCTTTATCGCGTTTTGCATGAATATTATCGGCAGGATCCTTACAAACGAGTCTCTCGGCGACATAGCTGCAAGGGGGATGTCCACCATTGAGGCCGCCGCCGGACGCCTCCCAGTTATCTTGCACGAAGCGCCCGGAGTCGGTTCACGACAAGTGGCGATACAAGATACAATCTGTATATCGAATCACCCCGCGAAAATTATCGAATTATAATCAGTTGGATCTCACGTTCTATGCAAAAAGCGATGAGCAACATATATAATCGAGATCACACGTCACGATTTACATACAGCGACCACAATATTTTGATAATAAAATAATGCTCAGTTTTTCTTTGGATGAATTTGGGTTAAGGGACTGAAATTATGAATAGGATAATTATCCTTGAGTGTGCCGAGGATATAGAATACACTTGGAAATCATGATTGTAAGCACTATCGTTTACTTTTCTTGGCTTGATGGTCGCTGCAAAGACCGAGCACTATTGGTCGCAGTCCGCACTCAACTGGATGGTGATTAGGACAGAGGAATAATAGTTGAAGTGTGTGCCTTAATAGGTAAAACGGTCGGCCCAAGATGTGGCTGATGCTGGCCGGGGCCGAAGCCAATCTATTGATTGGAATCCATAGCTGTCACCGGTGCCACAGTCATGTACCGGGCCTGATTCCTATAATGCTTTTCAAGGTCATCCGGCTGACCGCAAGCTCCCCGTGAATGGCTGCCGGAGATTTTCAAAGTTAGATTTTCCGGTTTAACTTTGAGGGATTCTGCCTGCTTCCCACAATAGTGGCGAATCTGGCCTTTGCCCTGGGAATCGATACCACTCTTTGGCTGAGTGAAAGCTTTATGAAACTCATTTTAACTTACAGGATTACAGTATGACGGGATATCATTGGCTGCTGGTTCATGTTCTGCCCTCAGTGGGGTTTATCCTGGCGCTGATTATTTTATCGCATATTCTGAGGGAAAAAAGACCGCCGTCGAGTACGCTGGCGTGGTTGATGGCAATCGTTTTTATCCCGTATCTGGGTGTGCCGCTCTACCTGGTTTTCGGAGGCCGCAAAATGCTCAGCAGGGCCGCTACAAAACCAAAATTCGAGCAGAAGCGGCTAAAGCCTATCGCTTCTGATTTCGTCACCGCGTGCCTTTTAGAAACCGGAGGCGGTGTTTTTCCCCCATCTGCGAACAACCGCATTACTTTTCTGCCAAGAGGGGAGCAGGCGTTTCAAACCATCTTAAATCTGATTCAGAATGCCCGCCGTTCCATCTACATCGCCACCTTTATCCTAGGCAAAGACGATACCGGTAAGGCCATCGTAGGAGCCCTTGCCGACAAGGCCTCTCAAGGACTGGAGGTTCGCCTGCTATTGGACGCATTGGGATCGGTGAATATACCCAGAAAGTTTCTCTCGCCTTTAATGGCCGCCGGTGGCCAGGCAACCGACTTCATGCCGATGCTTCATCTGCCTTTTCGGGGTCGGGCCAATTTGCGTAATCATCGCAAAATGCTTATCTGTGACAATCAGGCGGCGGTCATCGGCGGGATGAACCTGGCTTCGGAATACATGGGTGCTCAGGATTTTCCCGGCCGCTGGCGGGATCTCTCGTTGTTGGTCGAAGGCCCGGTTGTCGAACACATCACCGATATTTTCAGATCGGACTGGGCGTTTGCGAGCAAGTCGCCGTTACGCATCCACTCGGGCACAAATCAGGAGGGGGCGGCATTGGCGGATGCTAAAGGCCTTACACAGCTTATTGCCAGCGGACCGGATGTTCCCGACGATTCCCTGCGAAATGCAATGCTGACCGAAATGTTTAGGGCAACGCGTCGCATCTGGGTGGTGACACCGTATTTTGTGCCCGATGAAATGCTGCTGGAGGCCTTATGCATCGGGGTCTGTCGCAATATCGACGTTTCCATCATCGTTCCGAAAAAGTCCAATCACCTACTGGCGGATATCGTCCGGGAAGGCTATTTGACAAGGGTTCAGGAGGCTGGCGCCGCAGTATGGCTTTACGAACCACGAATGCTGCACGCCAAAGCCCTCATAATCGACGACACGATCGCAATGGTCGGATCGGCCAACATGGATATGCGCAGTATATTGCTCAACTATGAGATCGCGATGTGCCTTTACGATTTGGATGTCATCAGGCAGCTCGAATCATGGATGCTCGATGTAATCGGGCGGTGTTCACGGCGAAAGCCTCGCCCCGGCCGCAGGTTCGGACTCGTTGAAGGTGTGGGAAGACTTTTCGCACCACTGCTTTAGACGAATTCGCCAGAGAAAGTCTTCCTGACCGCCCCGATCTTAGGCCGTTTCCAAGACAGTTGACCCCTTTTTTATCGGCGAATCAGGTCTCTTTATCGCGGGATTTCTGCTTGCCGTGTTTCATCTATGATGAAAGGATCACACGGGTGCATTATTTAAATGAAATTTTGGTTTTTATCACCCGTCACACCGGGCTGGCCTACGGGGCGATATTTTTAATCTCGCTATCCGAATCCCTGGCCTTGGTCGGCTTATTTATTCCCGGCACGGTGATCATGTTCGGCATCGGTGCAATTATAGCCACGGGTAGCCTGAAACTGAAGTTCGTCTTGCTGTTGGCCGCCGCCGGAGCCATTGCAGGAGATGGTGCTTCTTACTGGTTGGGCCACCATTACCAGGAAGAGCTGAAGCGGATATGGCCGTTTTCGCGCTATCCCGGAATGCTGCACAAAGGAGAGGCCTTTTTTAACCGCCATGGCGGTAAGAGTGTTCTGTTTGGACGTTTTGTTGGCCCGGTACGCCCCATCATTCCTGTTGTGGCCGGTATGCTCGGTATGCGTCCGCTACACTTTGGCATAGTCAACGTGTCTTCGGCCATTGGCTGGGCGTTGGTTTATATCCTGCCGGGCGTAATTTTCGGCACATCGTTGGCCATGGCCGGGGCGGTCAGCACCCGGCTGGCCGTGGTCGTTTTCATCCTGGTGGCAGGTGTATGGGGTTTCATCTGGGGATGCCGCGGGGCGATGGCTTTAGTTGAAAGGAAAGTGCCGGCTTGGCTTTTCGCGCTACGGCAATGGTCAACCACGGAAACACCGACCCACCGCTTCGCGCGCCCTGTTCAACGATTTTTTATCTTTCTGCTTTTCCGTGGGCAGGGGGAAGCATGGCTGGTCGCCTTTTTGGTTTTAACGCTTTTTGTCGCCGGATGGGGATTTTTAGGCGTCTTGCAGGATTCTCTGGCTAAGGACCCACTGGTGCTCGCGGACCAGGCTGTTTACCACTTCTTCCAGTCTCTTCGAACCGCGTGGGGCGACAACGCTTTTGTGGCCATAACCGAGATAGGCGATACCTTCGTGAACCTGTCGCTTGCCGGTGCGATATTGATTGTTCTCCTTGCCAGTCGGTCCTACCGGACAGCGGGATTCTGGGTGCTGACCGTGATAGGCGGTTTCCTGGGGGTTCAGTTGCTCAAATGGGCCATCCATCTGCCACGCCCCTTGGCGATTTATCACGGAGCTTCGTCCTATGGTTTCCCCAGCGGCCACACGACCATGAGTGTGATTCTCTATGGATTTATCGCCATCTTGCTGGCCATGAGAATATCCGGAACGTGGCGGTGGGGTATGTTTTCGGTTGTTGTTTTGGCTTCCTTTGTTATTGGATTCTCCCGTCTTTATCTGGGCGCGCACTGGCTCTCCGGTGTCCTGGGCGGCTATTTCATCGGCACGGCATGGACGGCGTTCATGGGAATCGCCTGGCTGAAGGGGGCTGATGACAGGATTCCTCGGCGTTTGCTGGCATCGACGGTTGTCCTCGTTATCATCATCGCCGGGGGCTGGCATGTGGCCCGGCGCCACGAAAAGGACTTGGTGTTTTACGCCCCTCGCCATGTAGAGAAGACCATAACACTTTCTTCATGGCAAGCCGCTGGATGGCGTGACCTTCCCTCCTGGCGGATTGACATGGAAGGTGAGCTTGAACAGCCCCTCACCGTCCAGTGGGCCGGATCGCCTGATGATCTAAACCGCTTTCTAATGAGTAAAGGATGGCGACGGCCGTTGTCGCTGAGCATGAAAAGTTTTCTTGGCATGTTTTCCACGAATACGCCACTTGAAAACCTGCCGGTCTTGCCTCGACATCACGACGGCAGGACCGAGCGCTTACGTCTTTTGCGAATGGATCAGGGCAGGCGTCTTGTGTTTCGCATGTGGGCCGGCGATGTCAAAATCGAAGAAAGCAATTTCCCGGTTTTCGTAGGAATCATTGAGGAACAGCGGACCCGTGGTCTGGTGGATTTGATCTTCATGGCGAGAGATACCGGCGACTATGAGCGCCCGTTGGTTCAACTGGAACAAACACTCGGTGAGGAATTCGCTGCGAGGCAGGTTCTTCGAGCGGATCATGAAATTCTAATAGACCGCGAGCATCGTCAATCGCACTGGCAAGGGAGAGTGCTGTTGGTATGGGAAAACGCAGTGTCATCATTAAATTGAAAGGCTTCTTGTTTGCCTCAGTTCTGCGTTTGCAATGCTTGACCTGGCGGAATTGCTTTAAGGGCCGAGAACGCCTGGATCGGCTTTACAGCGCGGAACATCCATTTCTGCTTTGCTTTTGGCACGGAAAGTATGTGCCAATCTTTCCCTTGCTGGAAGGCTACCGGGCCTGTGTTGTCAGTAGCTTATCGGAACGGGGAAGCATTATTGCAGAGATTTGCAGAAATTTCGGATACCAAAGCGCCCAGATACCGGAACGAACAGAGGATGGCGCGATTTTAGCTTTTAGGGAAGTTTTGTCCGAGGCTTGTGCGGTGGGTACGGCGGTGGACGGACCGCTGGGTCCTTACCATCGGGTGAATACAGGTGTGATCCGGGTAGCGTCTGCTTTCGGATTTGACCTTTTGCCGGTATCTGTGGGCAGCCATCGGAAAATCGTGTTGAACAAAAGATGGGATCGGATGGAACTCCCGATGCCCTTCACGAGAGTATGCCTGGTCTTTGGCAAGCCCCTAAAGGTGCCGTCCAACCTTCGCAATAGACAGATCCGACAACTGGCCGGTCACCTGGCCGAGGCGATCGGAGAACTGGATGCCGAGGCCCAAACCATGGCCCACGAGAATGGAGGGTAGATGGTAAAAAAGGAAAAATCCATAGCGATAAAAGGATTGCAACATCTTCCAATACATGTCTCTCGAAAGGTTATCGGCTATTTCGGAATGGCGGCGCTGTTTTTCACTTTGTCTTTCACTACGCTTTACTTTGTTCATCACTACTTTTCTACAGGGAGCCTGCGGATTCCCTCCAGTCTCCTCTCTCCCAACGTCATCGGCAGTCTTACGATTCTTTTGGTTCTATATTTTTTAGCCGACGGGCTGCGGCTGTATTGTGTGATCCGGGCGATGGGGTTTCGTATCTCGTTTGGGTATATTGTCAAGCTGGTCTTTGTGAATATCTTTGTGTCCAACGTCACACCCCTTGCCACCGGCGGCGGTGTGGTCCAGGTCTATTTCATGAATCAAAAGAACATACCAGTCGGGGAGGCGACAGCGGCCACGTCGATCCGCACCATCCTGGCAGCTCTAATTCTGTTCACGCTCACACCGATCATCATCTGGGCTGAACCGAATCAATTTCGTATGTTTTTCCACCGGAGCATCATTTACGTCATCACAGGGGTTTCCTGTGCCTACCTGACCGTCTTCTGGATTATTTTATGTAGAATACAGATCATCAAACGCTGGATGTTTCGGTGTTTGTATCTGCTCAATACAGCGAAAATTGTATCGCGGCCTCGGTTTAGAACCTGGTTTTTAAGAATTTCACGGGAGCTGAACCTGTTTTCCGACGGGTTTAAACGCTATTTTAGAACCAGCCCTGGCTGGGCGGCCCTTTCTGTTCTGTTTACGGCGATTTTCTTGCTGCTCCTTTTCTCGTTTTCTGTTGTACTGGTCAGAGCGCTGGGGTACCAGGCCCCGGTGTTGACCGTGCTGGCCTTCCAGGTGGTGGTGACCTTTTTCATGTATTTCACCCCCACGCCGGGTGCGGCAGGTGTCGCCGAAGGCGGCTACGGGCTCCTGTTCGCTCAACTGGTACAAAAACAGGATATCGCACTGCTGGCCTTGTGCTGGCGTTTTTTAACCATCTATATCGGTGTGGTGATCGGCATTGTGGTAATGTACAGGGAAATGTTTCGACGCGGTAAGGCGGGCCGGAAATGAACCGAAAAAAAAGACTGACGATCTACCTGATTTTTACTCTGGTACTGATGGCGGCTCTGGTCGGCTACCGGGTCTATTTATTTGTCCGTGAAACGGATTATCAGGCCATCAACGCCAAGAATATCGAATGGATCGAGACAAGGCTCCATGGCAGAACCGGTTACCGATTCGCGGTTGTCGGCAATATCAGGAATTCCATGCGAATTTTTGAGAGACGCATCACACCCCTGATGAAGAGCAGCGGCGCGGATTTCATGATATCTCTGGGAAACGCTGTTTACGACGGCGCTGAAGGTAAATACCGTTTGCTCTATCGTGGGCTCAAGAAACTGGATATCCCTTATCTGATGGCGGTTGGGCACAACGAGGTTGAAGATTTCGGGGCGGGGGAATTCTACAGACATTTCGGACCTTACTTTTTTTCTTTCCATGTTGAAAATGCCTACTTTATTTTTCTTGACTCAACAGGGCAAACCTCATGGAAATGGCAGATGCGCTGGCTCAGAGAGGAATTGACGGCGGCAAAGCAATTCCCATATCGGTTCGTGTTTTTGAATCATTCAGTCTTTTCTTTACCGGGCGTTGATCCGGGCGATACTCACTATGTGCTGGAAGAAAAAACGAGCCAGGAACTGCAGCAGTTGTTTTCCCGCTACCGGGTAACTGCGGTTTTCTCAGCCGGCTATCCCACCTATCATGAACGCCTGGAACAAGGAGTCCAGTATATCATATCAGGCGGTGGCGGTGGATTGCTTCTCGATCAGGGGGAGCCTTACCAAATTGTGAACGTCACCGTGGCACCTGAGCAAGCGGCTTTTAAAAACGTCGAGGCCGCAGAACGCTTGGGCACGGTTCGTGAAAAGCTGGAGACTTTGAAACTGTATCTGCATTCTTTTTTCTATATGAGCCTTTTCAATGCTTTGCTGATTCTGAGTGTGATCAGTCTGGTGGCGCTGAAACTTTACTCGATGATTCTGCGTCAGGAAAGCCTGTACCGTGATTTCAGCATCGATGAAACGGCCTTTTTACAAAAGCCTCTTCAAGTGGCCATGTTCACCAACAACTACCTGCCGTTTATCGGCGGAGTCCCTCTTTCTATAGACCGTCTTTACCGGGGACTGGTTCAGCTCGGAGAAGCTGTGAAGATCTTCGCGCCGGAGTATCCGGAGCCGTGGAATGAGCAGGAGAACGATAGTGTGGTCCGATGCCCCGCGCTGTTTAACTTGCGTCTGGCAGGGTTTCCTGTCGCCAATGTCTTTTCGCGAAAGATCAAAGACGCGTTTACGGCATTTGAATGCGACCTGGTACATGTCCACCATCCTTTCTGGCTCGGGAAAAAAGGCATGCGCTATGCAAAAAAACGCGGCCTGCCGGTGATCCTTACCTACCACACCCGGCTGGAACGATACACGCACTATCTCCCTTTTCCGGGCACGGCTTTGAAAAATCTCGCCGCTCATTTGCTGATCAAGCATTTTGCCAATCACTGTGACGGCATAATCACGCCCACGCCTTCAACCGAGGAGTACCTTCGTAACCTAGGGGTCAGCGCTTTGATCGAGACCATTCCTACCGGTATCAGCATGGAGGACTACAAGTGCTGGACACCGCAGAAGGTTCGTGAGCTGCGAAGGCAATACACTGCGGATGAAGTGCCTCTCTTGGTCAGCGTCTCTCGATTGGCTAAAGAAAAAAACCTCGACTTCTTGATCGACGGATTGGCAAAGGTAAAGAGACAGATTGCCACTCCATTCAAATGCCTGTTGGTAGGAGACGGTCCTGAAAAAGCACGCCTCCAAGATAAGACAGCCAAACTCGGCCTATTTGACGAGATTGTTTTCACAGGGGCGCTGCTCCCTCGCGAAGTGGCCCGGTGCTACCTGGCCGCCGATCTTTTTGTTTTTGCGTCAACCTCGGAAACCCAGGGGATGGTATTGATTGAGGCGATGGCCGGGGGGTGCCCTGTAGTGGCGGTGAGGGCCAGCGGGGTCCATGATGTGGTTAAAGATGGTTACAATGGTTTAATGACTGCTGAAAGTACCGAGAGTTGGTCAAAAGCTGTGTCGGCGCTATTGACAAATCGCCGCCAGTTGGCTGGACTTTCCAAGAATAGCCGGCTTTTTGCCGAAGACTATTCAGAAGAAAAAATTGCGGAAAAGGTGTTGAAACTGTATCGACGGGTGGTTGTCTTGGGAAAATCAAAAGGCTGACAGGTAGGGCATGAAATACAAAATATCTTGAACCTTTTCCTACCACCATATATATTGTTTATAACACTTGAATTGAACCTGATTTGAAGCTGGTCTTCATTAGTCACTCGGGAGTTGCCCTCTTTCTCGAGCGGGCAATGCCTTTCTTAATCGTATCATTATTTTTTTCATTTCTTTAAAAATGATTTGGGATCTGAAGGGGAGGTAAGTTTATTGCCTAAAACAATTCTTATAGTAGATGATGAGCCGAATGTCGTGGTAGCCCTTCAGTTTCTGATGGAGCAGCAGGGCTATAATGTCATTACAGCTGGAAGTGGAGAGTCTTCCTTGGAATTGATCTCCAGTATAGTCCGGATCTTTTATTGCTGGACATTATGCTCCCTGGAATTGATGGTTATGAAGTTTGTGAAATCGTTCGTCTAAATCCCAAATACCGAAACATAAAAATACTTTTTTAACTGCTAAAAGCGGAGATGTTGAAATTGCAAAAGGTTTAAAACTTGGCGGTGATGCCTATATCACTAAACCTTTTACGAACTATCAAGTAGTCGAAAAAGTCAAAGAACTTTTGGGAGAAAAATGAAGATTGATCGCAATACGTTTCGGTAAGATTCATATATCTATTTGTGTATATTAATATTTCTGGATTTCCAGTTTTCAATATTTCCCAACATGTCAATTTTGCAGCCAAATTTTATCTTGATATTCTAATCATACCCTCTATTGTTGATGCACATTAAATAATTATCTTGACAATATACCACAGAGTGATATTGTTCTTCATAGCTTCTTTTCTGCTGTATGCCGTATTACCAAACTTCCGTCAAAAGCCTCTGTCCTGCCAGCAGAGGCTTTTGCGGTTTCAAGCAATGACTGTTGATTACCACGCAATATCGACTATGATTTAAGGTATTATTCTGGCCAAGACA
>CAYTAQ010000126.1:0-11505 GCA_964435695.1 uncultured Desulfobacterales bacterium
TGAAATCAGACTGCACCCATGCACAAAGCCACCTGCCCTCGTTCAGCCAACCCCGTTTCCCCTCTTTGAAAAAGGGGGGACAGGGGGGATTTTCGTGCCTCCTTGATCTCCTTCGCCAACCGGGTCAAAAACATCAAGGGCAACAACCGGCAAGCATTACCGAAGATAGCTCAAAGGAAAAAATATCCGATCCTGAAAAATACATCTTTTGCCGCCAATGCAATCAGGTAATTACAACGCGTGATGATAAAATCTCGGTGGATGGATCGCATTATCATACCTGTGCAAACCCACATGGGTTGGTTTTTGACATAGGCTGTTTTCGTTCCGTCATCGGCTGCGGTTATGCCGGACCTCCTTCCGACGAATTTACCTGGTTCAAAGGTTTCAGTTGGCGGATCACGGTTTGCGGCATGTGCCTGACGCATTTGGGGTGGCTGTTCATGTCCGGTGGCGGAGATAACTTCCACGGGCTTATATTGGATCGAATTATCGAATCATCGAACGAATAGTTTTTTTTGCAAAAAATCCTCGATCATGGTAATCATCTCATAAGCAGCCTGTAAGCAATCATGCCATTCACAAAAAATAAGCGAAAATCCACTTTATTACCATGAAAAATACCCATTTGACGGCATTCCTTTTTATCAGCTTGATCAGCTTCGTCTTTTTCTCAGGATGCAGTGGCGATGAAATCAGCAAGATCATGGGAGGCGGAGCCGGAAATGATACCAAAAAATATTCAGTCAGTGGTACGATTTTCGCCACTGACAATTCCGCAATTGACAGCGATGTCAATGATATCCTTGCACCGTTTGCATCCAATGACGACTTTGGAACAGCCCAGGGGTTGCCGAACCCTGCTGTCCTAGGGGGATATGTCAACACCACCGGAACCGGAGACCCCGGCCGTTTTTATGATCCAGATGACCCTGATGTTCTTGGGGATATCAATGACTTCTTCAGGGTCCGACTCACCGAAAATCAATCCATCATCCTCTATATAGCCGATTATGTTGATGCTTTTTCCGGAATTGATATTGATTTGTATCTTTATGATGAAAATAAAGGCCAGGTGCAGGCTTCCGAAGGCTCAGGCCCATCTGAAATAGTGACGGTAACGTCGGCCGGGACCTATTTTATCCGCGTCAGCGCAAAAGCCGGGGCTTCCAATTATATTTTGACGGTTGGCCAGCCTGCCATCGAAGCAAGCATACTCGATGAGCGTTTAAATGATGAATTTGTTCCCGGGGACATCATCGTTTCTTTCAAAGATGATATGCACCCCTTTGATAATACCAACCGGATGATGGAAAATACCACTGCCTTTGGCATGCTGTTGAAAGCCGGGGCGAACGGACGCTCCCAGGTGCTCGAGTTGAATTCCGAAAACAGGCAAGAGGTATTCGCGTCCTTGGGAATTCAAACATCGAGTATGAGCAGACAGCTCTACCAGGCGGATGATGACATCACCCAGCTCAAACTGGACACGCTGCGTGTGATTCAGGCATTGGGCAAAAGGCCCGACATCCGGTACGCAGAACCGAATTATATTCGGCACGCACTTTTTATTCCCAATGATGCTTATTATGACAAGCAATGGCATTACCCGCTCATTAATCTGCCTCAGGCCTGGGACATCACCAAAGGCAGCAGCCATGTGGTGGTTGCGGTAGTGGATACCGGCATTTTATCCGGTCACCCGGATATCGATAATCAGCGGCTGAGGGATGGATATGATTTTATCAGTAAGACATCCATTTCCCTGGACGGAGATGGTATCGACCCAAATCCGGAGGATCCCGGTGACGACACCCAGGGAGGGAGTTCCTTTCACGGCACCCATGTTGCAGGCACCGTTGCAGCAGCCACCAACAATGCAATAGGTGTTGCCGGCGTCGCCGGGAATGTCACGATTATGGCCCTGCGCGTATTGGGAAAAGGCGGCGGTACCAGCGCCGACATCATGGAAGCTTTGAAATATGCCGCAGCGTTATCAAATGACTCCGGCATCCTACCCAGCCAAAAAGCGGACATCATCAATATGAGCCTGGGCGGCCCTTCCTGGTCTCAAGCAGAACAGGAAACCATTGCCGCCGTTCGCGATCAAAACGTCATCATTATTGCGGCCGCAGGCAATGAATCCAGTTCAACGCCCAGCTACCCTGCTGCTTACGAAGGCGTTATATCCGTCAGTGCGGTGGATGCTGTTAAAAAACTTGCGCCCTATTCCAATTATGGCGCCTCCATCGACGTTGCCGCACCCGGCGGAAATTTGTCAAAAGATTTAAACAACGACGGGTATGGTGACGGTATTTTAAGCACCTGCGGCAATGACGACTCCGGAGATATTCAGTATGTATATAACTTTTCCAACGGCACGTCCATGGCCGCACCCCACATGGCCGGGGTCGTGGCGCTGATGAAATCAGTGAATGGTGATCTAACACCGGTAATATTGGACGGCCTTCTTGCGGATGGATGGTTAACCGAGGATATCGGCCCATCAGGCCGTGATGACAGTTTTGGTCATGGTCTTATCGATGCATATAAAGCGGTTGCAGCGGTTGAAGATAAAATCCCATCTTTAGTCATCGTCAACCCGGCTTCGCTAAATTTCAGCTCATCAGAAGATTCTTTATCGATCAAAGTGGATAAAATCGGAGATGATCCTATCATCGTTCAAACAATGTTTGGCAGCGCCGACTGGTTGAGCGTTTTTCCTCAAAGTGTTGATGAAAGCGGATTCGGCATCTATACGGTTGCAGTGGATCGAACCGGGCTGCCGGACGGGCCCTACTATGGGACCCTCTTTTGCGATTCCGATCAAAATGATGTCGGAATCCCGGTGAGCATGGAAGTCGGTGATATCACGGTCGTGGGCGATTCCGGTTATCATTATGTACTGCTATTGGATGCATACACCTTCGCGTGGGCTGGCCAGGAAGAAGTCTCGGCTATTAATGGTTTATACCCATTCACTTTTGCGAAAGTACCCTCCGGCAAGTATATCGTTTTTGCCGGTACAGATTCGGATAATGATCTTTACATCGGAGACTCCGGCGAAGCCGTCGGCGCCTATATTTCTTTGGATCAGCCCCGTGTCATCACCGTAAAGGAGCATGTCAGCGGGCTCAATTTTACAACCTCGTTTAATTTAAATCTACCGGCCGGCGCATCCGAGTTGAAGCGTAATATCCCTTTTCCGATTAAGCGCAATGACATCAAAACAGATTATGATTAACCCATTGAATTGGCACCACCTGGCCACGTTTCTGGTCCTGACGATGTTCATCTGCGACTGCGGACCGGTGCAACACGAAGACCCCCAAAAAAGTCATCCATTGCAGCTTGATGTCATTGCTACAGGCATCTATGGGCTGAAAACCGACTCACAGGCGTCGACCCGATGGATTACAACAACCGAAGCCATCCAAAATATTTTCGCGGAATTGGATAGACGATACTTATCGAAAGGCACGGTATCTTTCACGGATATCAACTTTGATCGCTGCTGGGTTCTATTGATTGAAATGGGGCAAAAATCCACCGGCGGCTATTCTATCTCACTCAATAAAGCGTCCTCCTATGTTTCGGACGAGAAAGCGGTTGTTTGTTTAAACTGGGACATACCGGATAAGGATGTCGCTGTGGCGCAGGTGATGACGAGTCCGTATCTCTTGTTGAAGACGATAAAAGGTAATTACAGGAAGGTTGTCGTGGTTGATCAGGAAAATCATGTGCTATTTGAAGTCGACACACCCAGGTAATGGCCGGATGACAGATATCAGAGGACAGAGGACAGCGGTCGGAGGACAGAAGTCAGGGATCGGAGAACTGGAGTCAGAGGCCGGAAAAACATTTCAGATGCATCTTCCAATATCGAAATTGGAAGTTTAGCCATGCGGGTGGATACCCTATTCTGAATTCTGTCTCCTGTATTCTATAGTCTATTCTCTTGGCATAGCCAAATATCTCTGACCTGCCCCAAAGGACTAGGATTTCGCACAAAGAATAAATAGAAAGAAGCCGCATGACCAATACCATCCTTCTCATTCAGCCACCCATCAGAGATTTTTATCTCACAAAGAAGCGAACAATTCCCTATGGATTGATCAGCATTGCTGCATCGCTCATTGAAGCGGGATTTTCGGTCAAGCTCTTGGATGGACTGGCGACTGCAAAGTCACATATTATCGAACTGCCGGAAGAAATGAACTACCTTCGGGAATATTATGGAAGAGAGGACCATTCGCCTTTTTCCTTGTTTCATCACTTCCGGCACTATGGCTATTCATTTCAGCATATCGGCAAATTGGTCAAAGCGTCGGCCCCATTCCTTGTGGGCATATCGTCATTGTTCACCCCGTATGCTGAAACCGCGCTGATGGCAGCTGAAACCGTTAAAAAAATTTTGCCCGAATGTATCATTGTATTGGGCGGCCATCACCCGACTGCCATGCCGTCCAGCGTAATGGCATGTAAAGCTGTCGATTTCGTATTGAGAGGTGAAGGTGAAGCATCGATGCCGCTTTTGGCTGAATCTCTCTTGAGACAAAAGCACCTCAAAGACATCCCGGGAATTGTTTACAGGCAGCCTGATGGCCCTTTATACATCAACCCGCCGGCATTGATAGGCGATCTTGATGCGCTGCCGCAACCTACCGCCTCTCTGCTGAATTTTTCCTATTACAAAAGAAGCAAAATTGCGAGTTACGTCATTGTTGCCAGCAGAGGATGTCCGCTGAAGTGTTCATACTGTTCAGTGGGAAAACATGCCGATAGCAAATTTCGCCAAAGATCCGTGTCGTCCATTATTCAGGAAATCGAAACCGCGGTCAATGATTTTAATGTCAAGTTTATCGATTTCGAGGATGAAAATATTTCTTTTGATCGATCCTGGTTCAAGGAACTGCTGCGGGCCATCATCGACAAATTCGGCAGCGCTTTCCTGGAACTCAGGGCCATGAATGGACTCTTTCCGTCAACGCTGGACGATGAGTCGGTATCTCTCATGAAAGAAGCAGGCTTTCGCATACTCAACCTGTCTTTGGGAACCACGTCGAAAGCTCAGTTGAAACGGTTTAATCGAATGGATGCAACCTTCTCTTTTGACCAGGCATTACTGCTTGCTGAAAATCACCAACTTGAAGCCGTGGGATACATCATCGTGGGGGCTCCTCATCAGGAACCGGGTGCATCCGTTGCAGACCTTCTTTTCCTGGCCCAGCGACGCGTGTTGGCCGGCGTATCTGTTTTCTACCCCTCTCCGGGAAGCTTGGACTTTGAGCGCTGCCGTGACCTGGGAATCCTGCCGGATATGTTGTCTTTGTATCGATCAAGCGCCTTACCCATTTCCCACAAGACAGAGCGCCAGGATGCCGTGACATTGCTGCGCCTATCGAGAATACTAAATTTTATAAAAGCCTTGATCGATCAGGGAATCGATATACCTGATCCTCTTCCTTTTAATGAGGCAAGTCATAAAAGCTTTGCAAATAAGATTGAAATCGGCAGCATGCTGCTTCAATGGTTCCTTCACGACGGCAAAATCAGAGGAATAAAGTCCGGCCACATCTATAGCCACACGGTTAACACCGAATTAACCCATCGCTTCATTCGAGGGTTGGAAGGTATTGATGTCCGAGGGTGCAAATGATCAGACAACACAGGAGATGAAATTCCGGATAAAATTTTTTAGATGGCGGCAGCGAGATGATCGGCTTTGAATTGATCGGAGACGCCGGCATCCCCCATGAATTTATGTGCATTCCTTCTGTTCTCTCCAAAACGGCCGTGCCAGCACGGCTGTCTGCTCAGGTGCGACAAAGGTCGCCATATCCCCTACCATGATCTCAAACCCCGTATGGTCGTTCCTGACCCAGGGAGCATAATTTGACCTGACAACCAGCGCTACACGAAGCTCCAGGCAGCTGTCTTCTTTTTCAATGGAAAGAATCCCTAAATTATATCCGTTTCGATTCAGGCTTCGATAAAACCTCTGGGTGTTTAAAATTCCTGCACATAAATTTTTAATTTGATTATCCGACAGCGAACGGAATGAAGTAACGCCGGGCAATATGCCCCATATTTCATAAAAGCCTTCCGGCGCATAAGCAGTTAACCAGTACCAATCACCTGTTGCGCCGATGTACCGCTTGGTTGCCTTGACTTCAGCATTCAGATAATCTGAAAAAATAAGTTTCCCATTAACTTTGGAATATTGCGTGCTTCTTTTGCCTAAAAATCGGTGATGATTGCCGCAAAACCTATCTGCGTTGATCTGAAGATGCGGGTGTAGCAGTGATCCTCCCGCAGAAGGAAGATGATTTTGGGTAACAGCCATATAGATGGCTTTCGAATCTTGACGCAACACCTGATCCAGATATCGAATGGAATTTTTAAAGCTGTTAATATAAGAGTCCAAAGACGCACTCCCGATTTCAACAAAATGATTTTGATCAAACAGGCTGACAGCAGAATAGCTGCCATATGGAAATAAATTTGGGAATAGAATGGAGTCGCCCAGAATCAGTCGCTTCGAGGAAAAACTTCCGCGTAAAAGCCTCGGCGTCACTTCTGAAACTTGAGGCTCGCAAAAAGGGCATCCGGTTCTGTCAAATGCAAAGGGCGGGGGAGCGGGAAGGGTTTCCGTACCGTTCTCATTTTCGTCAAGTCTGCTGTATGTAATCCTGCATGAGCGCAAGGTCACCGGGTTTGTTCGTATTTCTATTTCTTTCTCAACAGGTCTTCCTGATGGGTCGATGAACTTGGCTTTTATTCGTTCCTTTTTAAAATAAAGTCCCTGGTCCATATTTTTAAGATAGGCTCTTGAATTTAAGGGTTGAACGTCTTCCCTCGGCGCAGAAATTAAGCCACAGGAAAGGTTTTGATACCACTTCTACAAACTTGACAACAATTCAATGAATCATATAAAGATGTTCCAATGGCTTTCTTTCTGTAAAATAAGGCTATTGCGCTCAGCATCACCTTGGATGTCTATATATCATAATAAACCCACAAGCGGAAGACCCTATGAAAAATTCAGCCGATGTACCCCTCTACAGCAGCCGGATAATCAATACCTACTTGGAATACTTCAACAAGTATTATCCTGAAATTGAAATTGACGGTATTCTTACATACGCGAACATGACGCGCTATGAAGTGGAAGATCCGGGGCATTGGTTTACTCAGCGGCAGATAGACCTTTTCTATGAAAAAAGCGTTGAAAAAACAGGTAATAGAAATATTGCTAGAGAAGTTGGCCGTTTTATCGCTTCTGCAGAAAGCACCGGAGCGGTTAAACAATATGGATTAGGTTTAATGAATCCGTTGGCTGTATATTTGATGGTCGAAAATTTTTATCGCATAATGACTCGCGGAGCTGATGCTCGTGCAAAAAAGTTAGGGCCCAATAAAGTCGAAATTGTGGTTACTCCTAAAAATACAACAAAAGAAAGACCTCACCAGTGCGAAAACAGAATTGGGACCTTTGAATCTCTTGCAAAAGCATTCACAGGTAAATATGCAGCAGTAAAGCAGAAAGAATGTTACCACAAAGGCGATGGATTTTGCCGTTATATTATTGAATGGAAGCGAACGCCGTCCATACTTTGGCGAATTTTTCGAAACTATTTTTTTATGGGGAGTCTTTTAACATCTTTTATCCTCTTCTTTTATCTTCCCATCGTGACCTGGTCAATCTTCTCGCTTTTCCTTGTTTCCGTCACGCTTATTCTCTCGCAGTATTCGGAACAGCTTGAAAAGAAAGAACTTTACAGAACTATTGAGGCACAGGGCAATGCCGCCAAAGAATTGGTAAATGAAATAAACATCCGTCATAACAATGCATTACTAGTCCAAGAAATCGGCAAGACCACTGCCACCATTGTCGATATCGATCGATTGTTCAGCGATGTGATGAACAGCATTAAAAGGTATCTGTATTTTGACCGAGGCATGATCCTGACAACCGGCGAACCGCAAGGAGTATTAACGTATCATACGGGTTATGGATACTCTATAGAACAAGAAAAAGCCATGAAAAATATGACCATCTTGTTTGAAGAAAAGAGAGAGAATTCAGTAATCGCCTCATGCTGTAAACAACAGCACCCGTATTTATTTAATAACACCCTGGGTGCCGAAATAAAAGAGGTTTTACCTATCAAATATTTTAAGGGAATTGGGATTCAATCATTTATTTGCGTTCCCATTGTTTATGAGAAAAAAAGCATGGGGGTACTTGTTGTTGAAAGCACGCAACCTAAAAAGAAACTGACGCAAAGCGACATGAGTCTTCTCATTGGTATTTCTTCCCAAATAGCCGTTGGAATCAACAATACCTTGTCATTTCAAAAATTACGCAACAGTGAAAAAAAGCTCCAGCAATCGCACGATGAGTTAGAAATCCACGTTGAAGAACGAACAGCGGCGCTGGAGCAGTTAAACAAGGAGTTAAATGTTGAAATCGCCGAGCGTCAAAAATCTGAAAACCGTCTCATGGCCTCTTTGAAAGAAAAAGATGTTCTACTGAAAGAAGTGCACCATCGAGTTAAAAATAATTTGCAAATTATCGTCAGCCTCCTTGACATGAGCAAACGACGCGCAAAACACCCTGAAACCGTCGACCTCCTCAACGAAGCCTTATCGAAAATCTATACCATGTCGCTCATTCACACACAGCTTTACCAAAGCGACCGGTTCGATGAAATTAATATGGGAAGAAATATACGCGATCTTGTCAATCAGCTGTCGCAATTCTACTGCGGTGATAGAAATATAGAGATCTCACTCAACGCACCGGATATCTACTTATCTGTAAACCAGGCACTTCCATGTGCCCTGGTTGTCAATGAACTGGTCTCGAATGCGTTTAAATATGCTTTCAAAGACAGCAAAAAAGGTAAAATTGAAATTTCCATTGGCCGGAAAAAGAACGATAAAATAGGATTGAGCGTTAAAGACAATGGCATAGGAATTCCGAATGATGTTGATATCGATAAAACAGAAACCCTTGGCATTAAACTTGTGAGGAATCTCATCCTTAAACAGCTCAAAGGAAATTTCCGCATAAAAACAAGCCCCGGCACAAGTATCGACATTGAATTTCCGATAATGCCGGAGTAACTTATTGCATCAAAGCCGCGCCGATGGCAACGTTAATCATTTCAGCATTTCCATAAATGCATCTATTCTTGTCTCCACCTGGCTTTCGGAAAACGCCCGTTGGTCCACGATATCTGCTTCAATTATCAACGTGGGAATGCCCCTTTTTTCCCGAACGATTCTTTGAATATCATATTGCCCAAAGGAATACGGCTTGCAACTTCGATTCGAATGCATCACAAACCCATCCACACCATACTTGTCGATCATCTCGATAATGCCTTGAGCCATTTCATCAACACCGATATTCAAATATATCCGCGTATAAACCTCCGCCATGCTTTTTAAAAAGTTTTTTTCATCGATATACTTCATCGACCAACACCAAGCGGATGTATAGGTATCCGCCACCAGACAAGCATCATGCGAGGCGAATTTTTCCGACAACCACCGAGTCCGGAACCAGATGGGGATATTGTCCCACAAAAGTCTGAATCTCTCATTTGGTACCGCAGATATGCCTTGATGGATCCGCGCATTCATTTCATCCAGAAGACCGCGATAGTAATCGATTGCAACCTGAGTTCCGCGCAGTGTTACAATCAAAGCAAGGTGGAAAAAAGCATCAAACGCACTCATGGGGGCTGGCGCGTGCACTGAAGTATCCAGCACCGCTTGCCATAATTTCTGTCCTTCAAGTGATAATTTGCCAACCGATTCGAGTCTGTCATGGTCAAACCGTTTTTTGCAGCAGCGTTCTAGAAATTCCAAATATGACTCAAATTGTGTCTGCACATATTCTTTTGCTTCCTTTGCGTATTCCGCGTGACAAAACGGTGTGTCCAAAATAAACAAAGGTACGTTAAAATATCGTGCTTGGATTTCATACCATTTTAGCACCGAACCGCATATATTATTGCAGCAGACCATCATGTCCGGTTTTGGTAGTCCGCCGATGGGCCCGCCGCTGACGGTTGCGCAAGCAATGTCTGCGGCAGCATATGAGCATAAATCCTGTGAATACCCCATTTCTTCAGCCTTGGTGCACAAATCTGCACCCATTTTCGCCGCACCGATCATGGCGCCATGATTTTCCGGATAAACCGGAATGACATCCATTGCTATCAACGGCTCAACCGGTCCTCCGCTTGTAATCCAAGCAACCTTTTTACCGGTTTGTGCCGCAGTTTTTGCTTCTATATAGTATTCCGTCATGATCTCTTTCATTCGTTTGACGGATTTAATCTTTCTTTTTTCTTTGTCTTTGGCGGCATCCGCGTCTTGCATGTTCCACTCCTTATTCTGATTCTAAAGCATTTCCATAAATGCCTCACACCGCGTCCTGAACTGTCCCTCAGATGGCAGTTGATCCTCTATTTCGAATACCAAGCTCGGGATATTTTCTTTATCCAACATGGCTTTGATATAAGGATAGTCAAATGCGTGCGGATCACAAAATTTCAAATAAAGAAAAATTATACCATCAGCTTGACTTTTTCTTGCCAGATTTACAATATATTCCCCTCGCGAATAGAGCCCGGAATGCTTAGCAGGACAATTTATCCTGTTTAAATACCGATCGGCAATCGCTTCAAAAATATCATTTTCTGTATTGATTATGCCTTCATAATAGCGCGTCCCCGTGCAAAAGTCATCCGTTATGACAATGCCGCCGGATGTTTCGATGGTTCCAAAAATATCAGGCATATTGCAAAACCCGCCCGCAAGGACAATTCGCTTCCCCTTTTTATAGTGATTTGCCTGCCTTGTTTCCAAAAGATGCCCTATGAGTTCCGATAATGCCGCTTGCAAAGCAGAGCGATCCATTATCATGGTGCTTTTTATAACGGTATAAAGATCTGTTGCGCTCAATATCTCCGGGTTTTGAATTCTTATCTCATGAAGTGTTTTGAGGCACTTTCGGATATTATTGTAGGTTTCCGCTGCGGATATAATCAGTTCCCTGGAAATTGCGGTCCCAAGGGCGTCTCCAAGATTACGGCTAAATTTTTTCAATACCTCAACCATATAGACACGTGCGCTTTCGGTGTTGAGAATTACCGGAAGCACGACATCAATATGAAAATCAAAACCCATATTCATGCGCCATATATCGGACAATCGTTGAATGGAATCGCACGTATGCGGAAAAATCGTTCCCTTTAAAAAATCTAAACGACCGGTTAACGCATCATCCAACGCGCCACGTACCAGACTGCAACTGTATGCCTGTAAGTGAGTATCTGCGAGGGTTATACGGTTCCCTGTATTGAATATTCTAAACGGCAATGCACCCGAGGCAAGAATGATCTCTTCCGGTGTATATGAACAGAAATAACCGATAACATTATTTTTTTTTTCTTCTTTCCAGCGTTTCGCGTAATCGTTTGGATT
>CAYTAQ010000127.1:0-11430 GCA_964435695.1 uncultured Desulfobacterales bacterium
CGAATCGTCTTCAACCGGGACCACCTCATCGGCGAAGCGAAAAAAGAAGTATTGAAAATGGTGGAAGAACGATATGCACCGCCGGTAAAAAGAAAGATCCGGGTTGTGGGAGAGGCTGCGCAGGGAATGGCCAACACCCAAATCTCGGATATGCAGCGGGCGAAGTTTATCAGTGAATATGATGCATTTGCATTGAAGCGGATTGCATATGTCATGAGCGGTGGAGACGTTCGCGTCAACAGCGATATTCAGGAGGATGTTATTCTCACCCTTGAGCGTGAAGCCTTCATCGACTTGCTGAAACAAGAAAAGACCTTGGCCAGAATTGATCACACGCTTAAAACCGGAAAGCCACTCAGGAATTAAGGAGGAAAGAAAATGAGAGATGCATATATCGTAACATCCGTTCGAACCCCCGGATGCAAGCGGAGTAAAGGCGCATTTAAAGATACCCGCCCGGACGATCTGCTGGCCTTCATACTCGACGCCGTAGTCGATAAAACGCAGAACCTTGAGAAAAAAAATGTTGAGGATATCATGATCGGTTGCTCGTTTCCCGAGGCGGAACAAGGTCTGAATATCGGGCGGATCGCTTCCCAAATGGCCGGCTTTCCAGTGGAAGTGTCCGGTGCGACCGTCAACCGCTTCTGTTCATCCGGCATCGAGGCAATTGCCCTGGCCGCACTCAGGGTCCAGGCCGGCTGGTCCGACATAACCATCGGCGGCGGCATTGAATCCATGACCTACGTTCCCATGGGCGGATCCATACCGAGACCCCATCCACTGTTTTCCAAAACGCAGTCCGAAATGTATATCTCGATGGGACTCACTGCTGAAAATGTTGCCAGACGATACCATATCTCCAGAGAGCAGCAGGATGAATTTGCCTTTCAATCGCAAACCAAGGCAGCAGCGGCAAAAGCCAACAAGTGGTTTACGGAGATTGTGCCCACTCCGGCGGTCCGCTTTGTTGAACAGCCGAACGGAACGTATCAAAAGGAAAGCTTTATCCAGGATTTTGATGACGGCATTCGCGAGTCGACCACATTGGCGGGGTTGACAAAACTGCGGCCGGCATTCGCAGCCGACGGCACGGTAACGGCCGGAAATTCATCTCAGATGACGGATGGCGCCGCCGCTGCCGTCATAGCCAGTGAAGACAAGGTCAAGGAATTGGGATTAACCCCCATTGCCAAATTTAAATGCTACACCACCGTCGGCTGCAGACCCGACGAAATGGGCGTCGGACCGCTTTATGCGATTCCGAAACTGATGAAAATCTCAGGAATGACCCTAGACGATATCGGGCTTTTTGAAATCAACGAAGCCTTTGCTTCCCAGGCGCTTTATTGCACCAGAGAACTCAAGATCGACATGCAAAAGGTCAATATCAACGGCGGTGCTATTGCCCTGGGACATCCCTTGGGGTGTACAGGCGCCAAGTTGTGTGCAACGCTTTTGGCCAATATGAAATCCAAGGGCGTGACATACGGCGTTGAATCCATGTGTATCGGCGGCGGTATGGGGGCTGCGGCCCTTTTCGAGCTCTGCATGTAATTTTTCCTGCGGAAAAATTACATCTGTTTTTTAATATAAATAAGCTGCCGGCCTGAATGATACATGCAGGCCGGCAGCTTATTTATCCGGATTCGTCCATTTTTACCAGCAGTTCAAATAAATGAAACTTATCCACGGCAAGCCGCGGAGAGGCTTTATTTATTTTTTGGGTTTATTTTTAGCAACGAGAACCGCTCTTAATGTTTTCTGAAAATCTTTACTTGCGTCCTTCCATGCAGCTCCCCATGTTCTTTCAAAGTAAGAATGCGGAAATCTAGCCTGCCAATTTTCCCAACTGCTCTTTCCTTCCTTGTTGGCTTTTAGAATATCGATGATGAAATCGGCTATTTTCGCCATTTCCTCTTTTGGTATATAAGATGCCGCTCCATCTTTGACGGATCTAGTAAGATTATCCGGTGTAAAAGCATGCGCCGTCAACATCAGCGCAGGGATATTCTTTTTCTTCGCTATCTCAAGCAGGCCATAACCATTTACACCCATGATGTCCAGAATCGCCACATCAAAGGCCTGGGATTCCAAAAGCCCCTTTGCATCTTCAAAATTGCCCGCACGATGAATTTCACACATGTCGAGCAATTCTTCCAGAACATCCAGCACATCAGGCTCATCATCCACGATAAGTATCTTTTTCCCTTGCAACAAATCCGTATCGGTCATATTATCTTCCCCCATAGCGATTTAAAAATAGGAAAGCACTATATTTTAAATGTGATATTATTTCAACTTGATTCGTGTCATAGCTCTTTCCATAATCAAGGATCGACCGGACTTTTTCCCCAGCACCGATTTTTTCTCTTTCTTATTCCAGACCTGTTCAGGTCTGCATTGCACCAGAAAAACGCTGTCAGGAAAAGATAGATCTTTATCGATGGACCATTCCATATCTTGAGCCATGCCGTAATGTTTTTGTAATTTCTTCCCTAACTTAACCAATTCAATAATTTCATCTTTGTTTAAACAAGGCAGATCCTGTCTATCGTCTGTAAGGTCAACCAACCTAGACTTGCCTTCCGCTTCATCAAACACGAATTCCTTGTGTTTGTGAGCGATGGTTGCTTGTAAAATTTCAAAAATAACTTTATCAACGACCCACTTATCAGGGGTAACAGCGCCGCTGACCACACTCTCACCCAATCCCCAATTGCCCTCTATGACGCACACGGATGGATCGCCATTTACAGGGTTCAGCGTGAACATGACGCCCGCGCTTTTAGCATTTACCATTTTCAGTACCGCTACGCCAATCGGGTCATATTCCAGCGGAAGTCCAAGACGGGCACGTGCAATGATGGAGCGGGGGTTAAAAGAGCTCGACCAGACTTTTTTGATATGTTGGATCACATTGGCAACACCCATGATGTGGAGAAATGTCTCATATTGTCCAGGATGGCTGGCTGGACCGGCGGAACGTGTTGCTACGGGTATATCTTCAATTCCCGTATTCCGGCACAACTCGTCATAATACTGGCGAATGGTATCATCCATATCCTGGGGGAGTGCTTTGGCCTCCACCATACCGCGCAGGTCCTCAGAAGCTTTATTATATTTTGCCATATCAGATGAAATATTGGGATCCGCACTGAATGTTTTGAGATATTGGCGGATATCTTCAATGGCACCGGTTTCTTTCATAAAACGATCATAGGCGCCCAGTGTAAGGGCAAATCCCGGTGGAACCCTGAACCCTGCCTTCGTCATCTCACCGAGGTTGGCGCACTTCTTCCCAACTACATCATTATGCTCCTTGCCTAATTCATCAAAACGATAAATCCATTTCATGCTGAAAGACTCACTTTCTGATTTAATTTTAAGAAGGGCATGTGCCTGAACACATGCCCTGATAAGCTATTAATTTGCTCTTTCAAGGATAGTGACAATTCCACGATCACCATCCACCCTAACCTTGTCTCCGTTTTTCAACTTCGACGTGGCGTATCCGGTTCCTGTAACGGAGGGAACCCCATATTCCCTGCATACGATGGCTGCATGGCTTGCTATTCCGCCGATATCCGTAATCGTCGCTTTAATCTTGTTGAAGACGGGAGCCCAGGAGGGGCTGGTGGTAGGACACGCAAGGATTTCCCCATCTTGAAGTTCTGCCAGTTCTTCAAGACGCCGGATGACCCGTACAGTCCCTTCAACAACGCCGGCCGACGACGGGAATCCTACCAGTTCATTAACATCCTCTGCGTCGCCTGCTGCCGCGCTTCTCAGCCATTCGTTTACCGTATTTTGGTTGATACCCCACAGCATAATCGTGAATGGCTCGGCCATTTCTTCGGGTGGATTACCTAAAGCCGGTGATGGGTTCCAATCTCTGGCCGCCTCAAGAATCTTTTTCCGTTTTGCAGCTTTGGCTTTGTATTTCGCGCCCATTACCGGTACGTCTATACCCAGTGCCCAACTTGTGGCTATTTCAGAGAGCATCACGGGAATCTCGTGCCGGTTGAACATGAAAATATCATCTACTTCATTGATCATATCATAATCAACCATGAGTTTGCCGAACTCCCTGATTTTGGCGAACCATATGGTATGGAACCAGTGCTCAACCCAGAAAAGGTGGTTTTCAGCAAAGACGAAGATGGTTCGCACCATTTTAAAGGCATTGTCAAAGGATGCTCTATCTTCATCGCTTTGAATCAATTCCCGGTATTCGGCAACGATTTCTTGTCTCTTTCTGTCGACTTCCGCTAAATCCCTCTCGATCTTCTCCCCTTTTTCCAGTTGTTCTATATACCCCTTGATATAGTTATAGGGAAAATCTAATTTAGTGGTCCAGCTACCTTCATAATGATACCAACCGCCACCGCAGGATATATAGAACCAGGGGTTCTTAGCCTTATCGAACTCTGCAAGCCATTGTTTCCCTTCAGAAACCTGTTCGAGAGCACTGATCTTCTGCGCTGCTGTCGTATCTTTTTTGAGGATTTCGGCGACACCCTTTAATGACACAGCCAGTCTTGCCAGACGGCAAAGTTCTTCATCCGGACGATACATGGACACATCCGCGCCGGCGACCATTTTACCGATAGCGCTCTCACTGATATTCGGGAAGATCTTTTTGGCGGTATCACCAAACATAAGGTAAGCAAGATACGTGAGATTCAGCAATTCAAAATGGTACTGCCATCCTTTGAACATCATGCTGACAATCTTGTTGAAGGCATCGATAAGGTCATAAGACGCATATGCGCCTTTCGGTACTGGAATGACCTGGTCTTCAGGCACCATGGCCGGCATTTCTTCCGGGACCGGGAGGTTCTCCATTTCTTCGCCGAGAGCACGAAATTTGGCGATCCATTTGTCCCAAATTGCATCATAATTATCAAATACATTCATCATCCGTTTTTCAAAAACCGCTGCCTTTTGTCCCATCACTTCATCAGGTGGCGGGCCGAGTGGTGCGATCCACATATAGGGGCCGACCATTCTTTGGGCTATTCCCTGTGCCGGAGGAATGCAAAAAACGCGTGTGGTATTCTGAGAAAGGGCGATCTGCCAGGCTTCTTGAAAAATATGGTCGAGAGGGGGTAAGGGTTCAGGAACATGGATTCTGTCCTGATACCAGAACTGGGCTTTTTCCCATTCACCCCGATCAGATGAAAACCGGCAATTTTCGGGATACATCTCCTCCCAACCTTCCATTTCCTTTGGCGGTTCGTACTCGTGTGGATCCGGAAATGCCAATGTTTGGTTGTCTGCCATTTTATCCTCCTTCAAAATGATTGGTTAATAAGAAACAAACAAACACAACGAACGTCGTATCAAAAGAAACCTAACGAAGGTTTCAGGATTTTCAGATTTACCGACAGTCGAGTAGGAAGAAATATATGAATCGAATATCCCTTTAAGCCTTTTAAACCAAGCAAGAAAACAGCATCTGTTTCTTTAGCTGAGAGGGGTTCACACTACATTACTTAAATTGAGATTTGAAAGCGAATTATATTGAATTATATTAAAATATAGATTCAGATATTATGAGGACTTTGTCCAATCCTTTTTTTTTATATAATCTATAACTAATTCTTATGAGTGGTTTAAATACCAAAAGATAGGAACTTGCTTTTTTGTAAATCGAGTATGTCAAAACGATAATTGTACGTCAATACCTTATTCAATACGGTCATTTTACCCTGATATGACCCTTGTGAATACTTGCTTTTCAGACCACTCCGGATTTAAAAGCGCGTCTGCTTCGATCACATTTCCATTCATTTCAACTTTCAGAATGTTTTCAAGCAGCCCTTCCGGTGGCGGATTAAAAAAATCCTGCAGCGCCGTTTCACCGATCCAGACCCCTTTGGCAAGAAAAAAAGGTCCCAGTTCCTTCAGAACCAGATTGAACAGCTTGATCGTTACCCATCCGGCTTCTTCGCCCGGCATGTCATCTTGGGTTCTGTAGGAAATGTCGTTCCGCATCGCACTGTATCGACCGCCTTTTCTGAACAACGCACCCGCAACACCGGGCATGGCGGCAGACAGTGCAAGGCGCGAACCGTCTCTGATACGTGCCGTCGCAGCATCATCAACCGGTTTGCTGTCTAAGAACAGGGTTTGAATCCGCTCTTCAAAATATTCTTCAGACAACCCGAACTGCCCGCAAAGAAACGCCTTGATGGTTACCCCTGTCAAGGCCTTCACCATAAACCCTGACTGTATTAGCCTGAAAAATTTCGGGATAAGCGCTTCGGCAACCCTAATTGTCAACCGGTCAGTCTTACCCTTGTTTTGCGGTGCTTTAATAGATCTTTTTCCCATAGGGTATTTCCTTATTGTGCTTGTTGGCAGCTAACGCTTCGTTGGCAATTATTCATTAGCAATTGACAATTAAAAAAAACCTGGTAATTGCAACACCTCCGCTGAACGTTCTAATTGTCAATTGTCAATTGATAATTTTTAATTGTCAATGATAAGAAGCAATAAAGGGGCAGCACCATAGGGCCCCCCCTTCATTGAATCGTACGATTGAATTTTATTTAAAAATTGAAAACACTGTCCAGCTCTTCGTCGGTAACCCCAAAGGTAACATTATGCGGGGCAAGGGGCTCTTTCTTGAAATAATCCGGCAGTCTATCATCTTGCGATGTAAATCCGGCCGCCGCATTAAAGGCCCGCTCATTTTTAAGCACGGCCTTGCCCAATGCGGTCCAGTCGTCCCCCGTATAATTTTTGCCGCTGAAGGCAGCCATCAAATCCATGTATGCCTGGAACGTATCGGGCTGATCCAGAATGGCAAAGGCAATGAAAAGACACATGCCGGTTGAATCCAGGGCTGCCGTAGCAATCTGCAGGTTTCTTGAAAGCTCCACCTGCCCTTCCGGTTTTGTGGCATCTACGCTCCCACCTACCCCCAACAGATTTGCCGTGACGCTGTAGCCGGCCGTGTGGTCCGCCCCCATCGTCGTGGTGGCGTAGGTAACACCGATGCCCTGTACAGCCCTGGGATCATACGCGGGCATGGCTTGGCGTTTGACAACCGGGACCCTTTCCACACCATAAACCTGACCGGTAACTGCAGCACCGCTGCCGAGAATCCGGCCCAGGGCCGTCCCTTTGCCAACCTCCTTTACGAGATTGATGGCGGCTTCTGCATCCCCGAATTTAGCAACACCCGCTTCCATGGCAACGCCGATGGTGGCGCCCATTTCAATGGTATCCAATCCAAAATCATCATCCAGCCGATCCATCATGGCAATGGCATCCAGATCATCAATGCCGCAGTTTCCGCCGTGCGCCCAGACGGTTTCATACTCGGGCTGCTTGGTCACATATTTTCCGTTTTTATCGTAGAAGGTGCCTGAACATCGGATGGTACATCCCCTGTGGCATCCATGGGTGGCGGAACCCTCGCCACCCCGGGAATTTTCGGTTTCAGCCTGGGTTTCACCGCTGATTTTTGAAGCGCCGTCGAATTGTCCGCTTGAAAAGTTGTTGGCGGGATAGGCGCCGGCCTCGTTGACCACATTGGTCAACACATTGGTGCCGTATGCGGGCAGACCTTCGCCGGTGACCGGATGTTTTTTCAGGCCCGCCACAAAAGCCTTGTTGGCCTCCTTAAATTTCTCAGGGTCTTTGGGCTCACGCCGGGGCATCCCTTCATCATCGACGACAATAACCTTTACTCCCTTTGAGCCCATGACCGCCCCGACACCGCCGCGTCCAGCGTGACGGGTCGGCCGTTGTTCCATGTCCGTAAATGCAATCGAAGCAGCGGACATTTTCATCTCTCCTGCCTGACCAATGGAAATACAGGCGACCTTTTCGCCGTATGCAGCTTTCATTTTATCCACCAGGGCATAGTTTCCGAGCATTTTTAAACTGTTGTCAGGCGAAATATTAACGCCATCTTTATCAATGACAATTTTATAGAGTGTGTCGTCCTGCGGAAGTCCTTCCAAAATGATAGCAGCATACCCCAATCTTGCCAGCATCTGTGACGGCTGGCCACCGGAATTCGCCTCTTTAATACCGCCGGTCAACGGGCTCTTGCACCCCACGGAGATTCGTCCGGACATGGCGGCAGCAGTCCCGCTGAGCAGACCCGGGGCGATAACCAGCTTGTTGTCTATTCCAAGCGGATGGCATGACGGCGGAACCTCTTTTGCCACGATTGCCGATGTCATGGCGCGTCCCCCCAGACCGGCATATTCCCCCAAGGACTCAACAGACGCTTTTGGGCCCCCATCTTCTCCCATACTGATTCTTAAAATCTTATCCATCGGTTGCCTCCTTTTTCCCTGTTAACAAGGTCATATATGTTTGTCGTTACGGTTCATAAAGGCATGGTTAGATAAAATGCTTCTTTGCTCTTTGTAATTAAGGGTAATGACGGGTAATGTCAAGAAAAACTGAAAATGACTAAAGATCAGGAATCCTTTTCCAAACTAATTTAGTGAAGAACGTAAACTTTTAATTCCAGCTCGGCAGGAAAGAAAGATAGTTCACCTTCATATCAAACTTTGGATGTTGGATATCCTGTCTGCAATGTTTTTAAGATCCGTCTGCGCCAGTTTTACAAAAGCCTTAAGATCAGGTGTTCTTTCAGAATCATATGGTGTGACGGTTCCGGCAAAAACAATATCAAACGGGATTTCCTTAACCATGAATTCACGTGATTTCAATTCTTTCGTAATTCTGGCAAGCGCAATCTTGGCATTGTTGCCTTCCGTCATGGGTTGTATCACAATAATCATTTTAGCGCCCAACATACCGGCCATGTCGGTTTCGCGAATGATGCCCGTCAGCTCAGTGACAAAAGCGTCGATCACATCCTCCGTTTTCACGCTTCCGGGCTTCACCGCCGCCTTGGGCGATGCCTTTACAACCGAAAAAGAAAGGATCGAAAACGGGGAATCATACCGGTTGGCCCGCAAAATTTCTTTCTCAAGAACAAACAGGGTGCTGCCCTTGTTCAGACTGCCGGGCGGAGCGGTTTTGGGTTCCTCTTCCTTTTTTTCAGGCACCGGCATTTTTACATCGATTTCCTGGTAAATCTGCTGAAAGACACCCGCCCCGATACCTCTTGCGGATAATGCCGATTCGACTTCCGTTAAAATCGCCTTCAGTTCTTTTTCGTCCTTTGAATAGGATTTCAGCAGCTTCAAAACGGTCTCTTTTGTCGGCGTTTCCGCTGTCTCACCGCTCACCCGCTTAAAGACCATGGTCGATTTGAGTTGTCGGATGCTCTCTTCCATCCGTTCTGTTAATCGTTTTTCCAGGTTCGCCAGAACATCATTGTCCATCTCCCGCTTTTTAAGTTTACCGACAATTTCTGCCCTGATTTTTGAAAAAACCGTGTCAATTTTTTCCCCGCTGATATCGTCGGTTCTCTCCAGTTCATCCATTGTGAGCTCGGTTCCCACCCGATCAACATAGTCAACCATCAAATCCGAGAGAATTTTTTTGTCATCGCCGCTTTTTCGGATCTCTGCCGCCAGAAAAATAAGTTCGGCCGCATCCTGAGGATTTTTCATGATTGCTCGTATGAGGTCTTCCCCTTCCAGACCGATCGCTTCAGCGCTCCTCTCCAGAACACTGGTCAATTCGTCGCTCTGGAGTTCGTTTTTAACCTGCTGGACAAATTGAAGGAAATCGTACAAGGACATTCCGGAAGCCAAAAGAGCCCTTTTCAGTCTCGGTAATATCCGCTGAAGATCCATGACTTCAGAGACAAGGCGCAGCGTGATCTGAGCCAGGCGTTTGATGGAAACAGCCCCTTTCTGGTATTCTTTCGTTATCAATCTGACCAGCACCCCATCTGTAATCTCATCCGTCTCTTCTCTTATTTTTTGCTCATCCAGATAAATAACACCCTTGGACTTCTGGGTCTCGATCCCTTTCACAAGCTGCTGCTTCAGTTTAAAGACATCTTCAGCAAGTTCGGAGATGTTGATGTTGGTGTTGCTTCCGCCATCCAATATCCCATTGACTTCTCTCCGGAACTTGCCCAAACTTTGCGTCAGCGTTGTTCCCGGCTGAACACCTTTATTTTGCGATTTTTGGGATGCGGCAATATCTTCATTGATCAACATCTGGGAAAATTCAGTGGGGTTTTGCATCAAATTTTGGATCGAAATATTTTTATGCAGTTCGTCCGACAGGATGTCGGCCGCCATAATGGTCAGGATATTCTCAGCCGTCGGGACATCTCCGTCACCGGCTTTTCCTTGCCTGACCTGACTGCTTTGCACAACGGTTTCGTCGGCTTTTACTTTTGCATAGACAAAATAGTTGATGGCAACTTTCTCAAGTCCCTTTTTCGCAAAAGCCTTTTTCATGGCTTCCGAATTCTGATATGTTCTGAGATCTGTTACTATCTCGAAAAACAAGGTCAGATCACCTATATCCAAACCAGCAGCAAAATTAATGGACTGGATATCCGCTTTTTTGAAATGAGCTGCAATTCTCGAAATATTGATGCGCGTATCAAGGGGCTCATCTTCGACAAAGAGGACGTCCTGGTTAAGGGATATGGCGATCGTATCCAAAAGTTTAAATCCGTCTTGCAGGAAATTATGAAAGCGTTCAAGCGATGTGACGGCCGATTTGTGATAAACGTTGTACATAATGATCTGATTAAAGGTCAAATTGAACATTCGCCCGATGTTGTCTGAAAGATGCTTTTTTAAACTATCTTTGCTCATGGCGCTAGCCCTTTTTCGGCGTTAGAAGATATTTATTTCGATACCTTTTCAATGCCTTAATAAATTCAAGACAGGATGAAAATCTTTCATCCGGCTCGTATGCCAATGCCCTGCCGATAATCCCGTCAAACGCATTATTCAATGCCGGATTGACCTGAGACGGCCGCTTTAAAAAAATGCCGTCCTTATCCTTCTGCTTATGTTTTAGCATGGATATTATCGAATCATATTTGAAAACGGGCAATTTTTCCACAAGCATCTGGAAGAGCATGACGCCCACTGCGTAAATATCCGCACGCCCGTCAACATTGGTATTAGACACCTGTTCCGGTGCCATGTACAAGGGCGTTCCCAAAATATATTCTTCACCCAATTCATCTCCCTTGATGAATCTGACTGCTCCAAAATCCGAAATCAAAGGTCGCTTGGTGTGCTCTTCAATTAATATATTCGGCGGTTTGATGTCTCGGTGAACAACCCCCTGATTATGCGCATAGTCAAGCGCCTCCAAGACTTTAATGACAATATTGAAAGACGGCAACAGCGGTAAAACCCGTTTGGAAGGAATGATATTTCTTTTTGCTTTTTTAATATATTGAAACAGGTCCTTTCCGTTGACCCGTTGCATACTCATAAAAAGAAATTCAGATGTTTCGCCGACTTCATAAATCGGAATAATATTCGGGTGGGCGAGGACGGCGGCAGC
>CAYTAQ010000128.1:0-11408 GCA_964435695.1 uncultured Desulfobacterales bacterium
CTTCTATGCCGACCTTGTCTTTATAGACCGTAAGCTCTTTGCCTAGCGCCCCGGCAATAAGATAGTAATCCTTAAAGTCTACGATGCCGCGAATAATTGCATTGAACTGGGTGTCGCTTACCTGTCCGGCGTAAAGACTCAAAAAATATCCGTCATAGGCGCCCGATGTTTCGGCAATCGATATGACAAGAAGCAGCGTTATCACGATCAGGTAAAATAATTTTCTATTCATTCATGATCCGCTTTTATGAGTGAAAAAACCGCCGGAAGCACAATGATACTGGACAGGAGGCAGGTAACGATACCGATGACGGCCACGTAACCCATGCTTTTCAAGCCCGGATAATGGGACAAGGCAATGGATCCGAATCCCACCATGGTCGTGAGGGATGTCAGCACGACAGCCCTGCTGGTTTGAAATAATCCTTTTTGTAATCCATGAGAATCAGACTGCCGGAAGGTATTGGTAAAATGGACGCCGTCATCGATGCCGATACCGATAATCATGGGCAACACCATGATGTTGAGAAAATTGAAATCAAGACCCAAAACGACCATGACGCCCGAAAGGGCTGCCATGCCGATTCCCAAAGGCATAATGGAGAGGAGGAGGTTTTTCAGGTTGCGAAAGTAGATCAAAAGAATCAACAGAATGCTGCCTACGGCAAGTCCCAGGGAGGCTTTAAAGTTTTGCATAATAAGCTGCTTTAATTCACCGGTGAGAAGGTTTGCGCCGGTAAGATGAAAGGATGATTCATCAATGCCCTTTTCAGCCAGTTTCCGAACGATCATTTCCTTGAAACGTATCGTTTCATCATAAGACCAGAGATCCATGGGCGGGTTGATATAGGTGACGGCCGTAAACTGTTTATCCTGCTGAAAGTAAAATCGATTCAAGAAGCGGTTCAATTTCGGAGAATCCACATCAGACGGCAGCAAAATGTTTTCACTGGAAAATGCCTTGGCAAGCTGCTTAAAATAGAAATCATATTGATCCGATTGACGGAAACCATAGGATGCCATGGCAATATCAAAGGATTTCCGAATCCGACGGATGTTAAACGTTTCCTTATTTGCCTTCACATAATCCATGCTTCGTTGCTGATCACGGGGTGATGGAATGAGCTGACTGATGGAGCTGATGCCGGAAATATCTCCCTCTTTTTTCAGCTCCTGCAGTGCCTGAAAGATGTCGGCATTCAAGGTCAGGACGTTTTTTTCCGATGCATCCGTTACGGTCAGGAGCACAACACCCATGGAACCGCCGAGCCAGTGGGTCACCTTATTTTGGAGATTCAAAACGGCATAATCTTTGGGTCTGAAGTTTTTCAGGTTGTCGTCAAATCGGATGCTTGTACCTGCATAGATCAAGACGCTGATGATCATCAAAAAAAGAATCAGAAGGCTGCCGGAATATTTAGCCATTGTTTCAAGAAGCCGCTTCAAGCCAAAGCCCGAAACAATGATCCGTTGCTGCTTGTTTTTATGGAGAGCGGACATTACAAGCAAAGAGGGCAGCAGGAACATCATCGCCAGGAGACAGCATAAAATGCCGCAACCGGTCATATATCCGAGTTCCTTGAATCCCTTGAAGTCGGATATACCCAAACTAAAAAATGCCGCGGCTGTTGTGACCCCGCCGACGAGTATACCGGTGCCCGCCTCTTTGAAGGTGATTTCCAGGCGTTGGATGGTTTTTAAAGAACCATAATCAGGATCGTAGAAGCGGTTGATGATATGAATGGCAAAATCGATACCCAAGCCAATCAGAACGCATGAAAAAATACAGGTCAGAATGTTCAGCCGCTGAAAGACAAGTCCGGCAAAGCCGATGGTCCACAGCAGGCTTAACAGAAGCGGAACGCTGACCAATAATAAGATTTTAAGGGTCCGAAACGTTAAGAAAAAAAGCAGCAAAACACCGACAAAAGATGTCAGAAGCGTGACCTTGATATCGAATTTCGTGATGGCTTCATCCGTGACGGCAATGGGGTGGCCGCCGGTATGACGAAACATGATTTGGTTGCCCAGGGCGCCGAGTTCTTCCGCGTTTTCCGATAATGCCAAGCGTTCCATGCGCTTCAGTTCCTGCATCAACATTTTGCTGAAAGCAATGTCCTGCGGCGGTTTGACGGGTTTTAGGAATAAGAAATAGGTGCGATGATCTTCGGTTCGGTAATATTCGTTTGGATTGTTTTGGCTTATGTTCATACCGGGAATTGTAAGGCTTGAATAGAGCAGCTCGCCGATTCCCAAGGGATCTTGAAAAATCATTTCTTTACCGGTGATGCCAAAAGGGGTCATGAGCATGTGTTTATTTTCAATTACCTTTTGTTGGATTTGCTCATGGGAGAGTCTTCGGGCCAGTTTGTTCAGATCCTCTTGTTTTAAGAGCTGGGGAACGTATTGCAAAACCGTGTGAAACATATTGAAAAGCGCTTCATTGTCGCTTTTATAATCCACCGCTTCTATCATGTTGCTCTGCTGATAGCGATGGGCAAGGGCATCGATAAAGTTATTTATTTTATCAGGTTCCGGATTTGCATTCACCTCGACGAGGGTAATTAATAAAGACTGAAAGCCGATATTTTCCGTTACCTGAAAAAACCGTTGTACTTCCGGGCTGTCGGCGGGAAGCAGCGAAAAGAGGCTCAAATCGAGCTTGAGCCTAAAGGCAAAAAAAATGGAAAGCGCCGACAGCAGCACAGCACAAAGAATAATGGCTTTATGATAGCGGAAAATGAATTGATGCATTTTTTGCCGCTTAAAAAGGGTTTAAGGATTCAATTTGAATAAATTAATTTTAAAACAATCTTAAGTTTATGGCTATACACTGGCAAAAAAATATTTCCACCCCTTTAGAATCATTTCACCGATTCCCAACAGCATGCCGCAGCCCAGAATACTTCCAATAATGAGCAGCAGATACCCCTGAATTTTGGGAAGCCTCAAGAGTTTCGATAGAATAAATCCGCTGAGCATGCCGCAGCCTTTTAAGGGCAGCATGGCGATGACGACTACGCCCGGGGAACCGAATGCCTGCAGCCAGCGAAAGAGCTTGCTGCCGCGCTTGTCCGCTTCTTTCTTTCTTCCTTTTTGATATAATTTTTGCATCAGGGAACTATTGGAGATGGTACCGTACAAATGATAGAAAAAGGGAATTTGAATCGTATCGAGCATAATCGCAACCGGGAGCAGAAAAAAGGGTTGATGACCCAGCAATTGTGCGCTGATCAGAGCAATCGGACGTCCTCCAAAATAATAGAGTGGAATAAAATAAAAGACAAAGTGTTCCGCCAGATTATTTTTCAGGAACAAGAGGATGTCGCCCATAGCATATCGATTATAAAACTTATTGATATTGTTAAATTTTCTGTTTGTCATGACCACCCTGACAGGATTCAATGAGCCAGGGGTCACGGGGTCGAGTGAAAAATCAGCCAATAATGCAAATCATGAAAACACGAAATCTTTTTATACCTCTTTCGTGTTTTCGTCTTTTCGTGCTTTCGTGATAAATGGATTCTTCCCGGGTGCTTTTCTCTTTTTAAGTCGTATTTTCATATCCGCATCATATAAAAACGTCAAGGGTGTAAGCACTTTCATGATCGACGGCATCGGGTCTTTTAACGAGAGAATGTCATAATACATGTTTTCTGCGTGAAATCGGAAAAAATGGCTCATCAGTCGGCTTCGCTTGGGATTGAATATAAAATGGAGCATATCTCCGGGAAGCAGCCAGCGGCATTTGACACCCAATTGGTAGGTTTCCACCGGCTTAAAATTTTCTTTTAATGCCATGCGGTAAAGCAGATAGGGGAAATTAACGCCCGCATGGATGGCCAGGGCCAGGGAGCCCCAGAACCTGGGATTGATTTCCATAAGCTTGGGGCGGCCGTCTCGCGGGTCTATTTTGAATTCCACCATGGCGACACCGTACCAGTTCAACGCTTTTAGCAGCGATAAGGCCATTTCACGAATTTCATCGTGGCGCACGCTGACGCGAAGGGTGCTGGCCCCGCCGGAGACCGGATACTCCCGCAGGCGTTTGTGAACGAACACGGCTTTGACCCGGGTGGTTTCATCCATTAAAAATGATGCACCGTAACCCGGGCCTTCTCGCGGGATGGTTTCCTGAATCATCGGGAATGGGAAGCGCCGGTGAACCGACAGATACTGCTTTTTGAACTCTTGCGTATTTCTGGGATAGAACACGCCAACAGCCCCGGAGCTTATTTTCGGCTTTATGACGACCGGGAAGGGAAGAATTTCTTTGATACGGTCTATTTCCGAAAGATCGTTGATCAACCATGTTTTAGGAACCGGGATGCCCAATTGTTTTGCTAATGTTAGGACATGGGCCTTGTTCCGGGCGGTTTCCAATTTTTCGGTGGAAGGAATCGGAAGATACGTCAAACGGGAAAACCGGGCTCTGTGGCGGGATAACAGATGGACGGTTTCATCTTCCATAGGGAGCAGCATTCGAACGGCATGCCGGGACAGCCGGTCAAAGAGATAGGACACAAAAAGATCAGGTGTCGCCAGGGCGGAAGGATAGACGACCCTTCTGCAGCAATATTTTGAAAACCCGGCCATTGAAATCGCCGTGCTTTCTCCTACGGCAACACGCACCCCCTTTTCTCCCAGGGCCCTTACTGCTGCAAGGGTTTTTCGCCAGTGCCCATCGGTGATGAACACCTCAGAATAACTGTTTACCATTTTAGAATAATACTGTAGATTAATTCGGTTGTAAAGATAGACAGCCACAGTGCTGTAAAAATTAAAGGATTCAGGGATTCACGTGAAAAGATAAATAGTGACGAGTGATGAGTGATGAGTGATTTTGGAGGATTGACCTAAGAGTCACAGCATATCCTGTGCATCCTGATGGGGCTGATTCCCATCACCCATCACGGGTTACTCGTTACGCATCATTCTTCAAACAAGAGTTAGAATTGGGATAATGAGAACTGCAGCGGAGAAAAAAATATGTGTCATCATACCGGCGTACAATGTCGCCGACACCATCGGAGATGTCGTAAAAGGCGCGTATCAATTCGTTTCAATGGTATTGGTTGCCGATGACGGTTCCAGTGACGCCACCGCTGAAAACGCATCAAGGGCCGGGGCCGCCGTCGTCCGGGTGGAGAGGAATAGGGGGAAGGGAAACGCTCTTAAACTCCTTTTTGAAATGGCCGTGCAAAAAGGATTTAAAGCGGTCATCAGCATGGATGGTGACGGGCAGCACGACCCCGAGGAGATTCCGAGATTCATTAAAGCCCACCGGAAAGATCCTGATAAAATTGTGGTGGGATCAAGAATGCACGCCAAGGAACATATTCCGAGAGCCAGATACAACTCCATGCATGTGGCCCGATTTTTTATTTCCCTTGCCGCCAATCAATTTATTGAAGACACCCAGTGCGGTTTTCGGGTATATCCATTGAAATTGATACGAAAGATGCAGCTGACCCAAAATGGCTATGTTACAGAGTCCGAGATTCTGATCAAGGCCGGCGACATGGGCGGAAAAATCGATTTTATCCGTATCGGTGCTATTTACGGAGAAATCCGAAGCCATTTTAGACCGATTCTCGACGTTACGGCCATTACGGCTTATATCATTTCGTATTTTCCGTTCAAATATTTTATAGAGGGCATTTTTTCAGGCAAACCCGACACATATCATCAGGGAAATCTGCGGGATAAATTCGCAGCGTATATGCTCACGGATGCGATTTACAAGCTTTTAACGGTAGCAGCAGGTATACCTTTGAACGCGATTCATTTATTGATGTATGCCGTGGGAAGCGGATTTAATCAAAATAATTTTGTTTCCGTCAGACGCCTGGGGCATGGATTTTACAAAATTACACTGGCGAGCCTTGTGCTTCCTTTAATTCTCGTCATCATTATATGCGAGAAGCTGTTGGCGGTTATCAACATCGAATTGAAAGTTATTGACGGTTTTATTGAAAAGTTTTATCCGCACTTATGGGGATCATGAATTTTACGCATCAATCAATCCGAAAAGGAATTCAGGCCTCAGAATCCAGAATAAAGATTTTCTTTTTTGTTGAATGAAAGCAATATGTTTGATAAATGAAAAAATTCTATGTCAATGACAATGAGGTTGGTTTGATGCAGCTGGTTTGAAATCAGGTTTGGTGAGGTAAAAATTGGAAGAGATTGTAAATGATTCAATAAAATTGCGTAGCTTTTTAAAAGAGATGATCATCAACACTCTGAAATTGGAGGAGATCGGTGTTGGAGACATCAATGATGACGCGCCCTTGTTCAAGGACGGACTGGGACTTGATTCCATTGATGCGCTGGAACTTGTTGTCGCCATCGAAAAATATTTTAATATTATCATCGAAGACGAGGATGTCGGAAAAGAGGCGTTCGGTTCCATCGCGATTCTGGCGGAATTTATTCAAAAAGAATGCAATGGTACAGCCCGGGAGCCGATGAGCGCCGCCAGCTGATCCTTTGATGGTATCCTGATGGGGATGTCAAACCGCGCATCGTTGTGAACAATTCGTGCCAAGACACGTTCAACACAAGATACGATTCAGCATATGCAATGGATAGAGGTTGAAGAGACGGTTCGATTCAATGAGGTCGATGAGTGGGGCATGATATGGTATGGCAACTATATGGCCTATTTTGATATCGGACGTATGGCCCTCCTTAAAAAATTTGATCTTCTTCCAAAACAGCTGGTGGATTTAGGCTATCTCGCGCCGGTGATCAAACTGCATTGCGATTATAAAAAATCCGCAACTTCGGATGATACGATCATTATCCGAACGACGGCAGCAAATTCCGAAATCGCCGCCTTGAACTTTAAGTTTGAAATACTGCTCAAGGATACCCGGGACATGCTTGCCTGCGGCGAAACAACACAGGTTCTTTTAACAACCGGACGAAAATTTATCTATCGGCTGAGCGGAGAACTGAAAAGCCGGATAGACCGGTTGGTGCGATACTGTGCACAAACTTGACATGAACGTTAATTCAAAACGTGTCGTTGTGACGGGAATCGGTATTGTATCGGCTATCGGCAAGACGCTTGCCGACTTCACCGACGGGCTCTTCAGTGGAACATGCGGTATCCGGGAGATATCGTTGTTTGACACAACGAGATACAAATGCAAGTTGGGGGGACAAGTCTGTGAAAAGCATCTCGGGGATCGGTTGACGCCGGGAGAAACAAAACGGACATCCCGGTGCGATTTACTGGGTTTGAGTGCAGCCAGAGAGGCGATTTCAGATAGCCACATTCATTTGAATCCTTATAACCCCGACCGCGTCGGCGTTATCATGGGCGGTGGTGCGGGTGGTATGCTGTCATGGGAGAAATTCAGAAGAACCTTATTTGAAGAACGTTTCCGGCCAATGCCCTCTTTAGTTCTTGCATCCGCACCCTGTACACTCACCGATCTGATCGCCAATCATTATGGTTTTAATGGTATCCGATCCACCATTACCACTGCATGTTCATCCAGTGCGAATGCAATTGGGTATGCTTATGACCTCATCCGTTCCAATGCGCTGGATATAGTGGTCAGCGGCGGGAGCGAAGCATTTTCAGAACTTACTTTTGCAGGATTTAATTCACTAAAGGTGATGTCGCCCAATCCCTGTCAGCCCTTTGACAGCAATCGAACAGGGCTTTCGCTGGGTGAAGGAGCCGGCATCATGATCCTGGAGGATTTTGATCTCGCGGAAAAAAGGGGAGCGACAATTTATGCGGAACTGCTTGGATATGCCTTGAATTCAGATGCATTTCACATGACATCTCCTGATCCGGAAGGGAAAGGCATGATCAGCGTGATGGTCAATGCACTGAAGCGGGCAGGTATTGATGCGGATCAGGTTGACTATATCAATGCCCATGGGACTGCAACAAAAATGAATGATCAGGTCGAGGCGATGGCGATTCGCAAGGTTTTCGGTGATAGAAGCCTGGATGAAATAACTGTCAGTTCCACCAAATCCATAGTGGGGCATTGTCTTGGCGCATCCGGCGTTCTCGAAGCGATTGCCACGATTCTGGCACTTTGCGGCCAGAAGGCGCCGCCCACGATCCATCTGGACAACCCAGACCCGAATTGTCTGCTGAATCATGTGGCCAACGTATCCAAAAAACAGAGGATTCGAGTCGCTTTGAGTAATTCCTTTGCATTCGGCGGTAATAATACATCCCTGGTGTTTAAGCACGTTGGGTGACTGGATGCCGGATGCTTGATACTGGGGAAAAAATCGAATATCGAATGTCCAACAAAAAACTGCAGAATGGTGAAGTATAGAAATCCCCCCTGCCCCCCTTTTTCAAAGGGGGGAACGCGGGTGGCCATAAGCCGGCGGAAAACTTCGTGATTGGGTGCAATCCGATTGCGAAGTGACGGTTGTAACATCAACTCTTGGCAAGTCCCCCTTTAGAAAAGGGGGAGTTAGGGGGATTTGTAAGATGAAAAAAATAGCCGTCACGGGGATCGGCGTGATCAATTCAATGGGTGTCGGCCGTGAAGTCTTTTGGGAGGGTTGCCGCTGTGTTCGGTCCGGTATCAAAAAGATTGCATCGTTCGATACGCATGCATTCAGATCAAATGTGGGGGGATGTGTCGAGGGCTTCAGGCCGGCGAACTATATGCCGGCCATGGTCTACCGCCGCATGAGCCGAATTTCCAGAATGGCGGTTGCCTCCAGCATCGAAGCGCTTGAAGACAGCCGACTGGCGTTGGAAACGATCGACAGCGAGCGGGTGGCTGTTATTATGGGAACATCATACGGCAGCAGCTCGCACGTGGAAGCATTTTATCTCAGTCTGTTGAAAGAAGGCCCCCGAGGTGCGCAACCCATGTTGTTTCCTGAAACGGTTCCCAATGCGCCGGCCAGTCATATTGCCATTTTTCACAAAATCAACGGACCCAACAGCACCTTCTGCCAGAATGAGATTTCTGCGGAAACCGCTATGGCTTATGCGGCCAATTTGTTGTCCAACGATGTCGTTGATGTGGCAATTGTGGGAGGAGCTGAAGAACTTTCAGAAATACTTTATGGCTGCTACGACGCTGTAGGTGCATTGAACCGGATACGGGTTCGTGAAGGAGAAACCATACAGCCTGTCCCTGCCGGTGGATTGATCCTGGGGGAGGGATCAGCCACCCTGATTCTGGAGCGCATCGATTTCGCCCAAAAGAGAGGCGCAAGGATATACGGCACGCTGAGGAGCATGGTGATCGTTGGTGGTGAAACAGCCATGGGACATTACGAGAAAATGGGGGCGCAGATGGCAAGCGCCATGCGACAATCCTTGGAACAGGCGGATATTAAGAGCAGTGGCATCGATCATATCAGTGTATCGGCCAATTTTTCCAGGGAACTGGATATCATGGAACATGAACAACTCGGGCGGTTATTCCAAAAAAACGGGCAGGATATAGCCGTAACGCCGTTAAAATATTTAACAGGCGATTTCGGCGCAGCCGGCGTAACACGGGCTGCCGCCGTTTTCATGAGCCTTTACCATCAAAAAGCACTACCATCGCTGCCTTTGGATACCTTATTGCCCGGAAAGTTGCCATCGGTTGCATGGGAAATACAAGAAACCGGCACCATCCGGCACGCGCTGATGACGAGCACGACGTTTGGCGGCGGGAGCTGCAGCATGGTTATTTCAGCAGCGTGAGAGCAGTATGCTTTTTCAGATCATAGGTAGTCTAAGAATATGGCTTTAAAATTTAAGAAAATACTTGCCTCGAGATTGTTGCACCTTAGCTTATACCATCTGGTTCGTATGTATAGCCTTACATTCCGTTTGAAGGTGGTTAATGAAGCGGAATGGATGCGCTATTTAAAAAATGGTGGGCACGTGCTGTTGTGCGCCTGGCACCAACAGTTTTTTGCGGCTATCCGGTATTTTAAAAAATACCGGATTTACGATCCCGCACTTATGATCAGCCGCAGCACAGATGGCGACCTCATTGCGGGTATCGCCCAATTAACCGGTTGGTATCCGGTGAGGGGCAGTTCATCGAGGGGAGGCAGAGATGCGCTGAAGGAGATGATCCGCCGGTTAAGGAAAACAGGATTGGCGGGCCATATCGTGGACGGGCCTCGCGGGCCGATGGGCATTGTAAAATCGGGCGTAATCCGCCTGGCACTGGCCGGCGATGCCGTCATCGTTCCCTTCTATATTACATCCGATCGAGCCTGGTATGCTAACAGCTGGGACAAGTTTTTGATTCCCAAACCATTTGCTAAGGTGACGTTGAGGTTTGATACCATGATCCGGCTTTCCAAACCCGGTTCGGAGGAGGCCATTGAACAAATGCGAAAACAGGTTGAAGATATTATGGCGGAGGAACTTAAAGGCTGACGTTTTGCTCTAAAGATTAACTCGCGGTCAATGCAGAACTATGTTGCCGACCCAAACCGGTCATGAACCAGTTTCTCTACTTCGGCGGAGCGATGACATGCAACTTTATGAGCGCCGCCGATATCTTCCAGCCGGGGCTCCGTTGAGTTGCATTTTTCGATGACAAAAGGACATCGGGTATGGAAACGGCACCCTTTGGGCGGGTTCAACGGGCTTGGCACGTCTCCGGAAAGAACGATGCGTCTTTGCTTGTGCTCCACATCGGGAATGGGAATGCCCGAGAGCAGCGCATGCGTGTAGGGGTGGCGTGGATGGCTGAAAATATCGGCGGTTTGGGCAATTTCCACAATTTTCCCGAGGTACATCACTGCAAGGCGATTGCTGATATATTTGACAACCAGCAGGTGGTGGGTCACAAACAGATACGTCAAATGAAGCTTGAGTTGTAATCCGTGAAGAAGATTGAGTATCTGGGCCTGGACCGAGACATCGAGGGCTGAGGTCGGTTCATCCAGGACCAGAAATTCGGGGTTTGTTGCAATGGCCCTTGCAATGGCGATGCGTTGCCGTTGTCCTCCGGAAAATTCATGCGGATATCTGAGGATATGGTCGCTTGTCAGTCCAACCAGGTTCAAAAGATCCAGTACGCGCTTTTCAAGTTCTCTGCCGCTGATTCGCTCCTGCTCTTTAATGGGTTCGGCAATGATATTTTTAACAAGCATCCTCGGGTTCAATGAGGTGGTGGGATCCTGAAACACCATTTGCAATTTGCCGCGCAGACCCAGCTTTTTCAATTTTCTTTTTCCCAACGTGGCGATATCGATGTCCGCATGGTCTCCGTTATGTTCCGGTGTATACAAGACATGCCCGTCGGTTGGATCATGCAGCCGAATGATGGCTTTGCCCATGGTGGTTTTGCCGCAGCCCGACTCCCCCACGAGTCCCAGACATTCTCCCCGTTGGATTTCCAGATCCACACCATCCAAGGCCTTTACCGCATCAATTTGATGGCGGAACACAC
>CAYTAQ010000129.1:0-11358 GCA_964435695.1 uncultured Desulfobacterales bacterium
GCCGAGCGGCGAGTCGCTGCGCACCGTCGCACGAATGATATCCCCGGTGGAAATTGAAGATATAGGCTTGAACAGCAGATGTGTCTCCAGACCACAGCCATCCGCAACTTAACTTTATCTCTGGAACGATTTTTACCCATTGGCCGCATGCGGCCTCATAACCCGGGTACTGACGATTTTCGACAAATAAACTTGTCAGTTCGTTCAGGGTGGGCAGCCGCCAGTTGTCATATGTTTTTTCTATGGTATACGGAAAGGTGTAGCGGACCCATTGTGTTGCCTCCTTCCAGCTGATATCCCCCTGGTTGTCTGTTTTCGCCCACATCAATCCCATCAGATGATCCGTGACGGTTCCATCCCCGTTGTCTGTAAAGCGTTCTTCGGCAGAGACGGCAAGAGAGCATATTAATACAGTAACGAAAAGAGTACACACCATTGTGGATAGCTTTTTGGGCATGACCCCTCCTTTCCGGACATTACGATGAGGCCTTCCACCTGTTTTGATTCGCTCGCTTACCCCGCGGCAAGCCGCGGGGAATGCGCTCGCTGTTGCGGTTCATGAGAACCGTCATGACTTGAGATGGATGCGCTTTTTCAATTTTGCGGCATTCACCGGGTCCCGATACGATACGATTGTCACGGGTGCGCGCCGGAACATCTTTTCGGCAACCGATCCCACAAATACGCTTTCGAGGTCCGTCCGTCCCTTGACGCCCATGACGACCATATCCACGGCTTGTTCTACGCAAATCCTTAATAATTCGTCGGTGGGATTTCCGACCCGGAAGATGATATCCACTCTTTCCCTGGGAAAGTCGATCTCATTTTGGAACCGGGTCAGAAGATCCTTTCTTTCGTTGCGAATTCCTTCGATATAATGTTCGCCATCGACGTTGTATCCCATGGCCGAAATGGTTTGAACCGCTTCAACATCGCGCTTGTTAATAATGCTGACCACGAGGATGCCGGCATCAAGGCTTCTGGCTAAATCCGTTGCAAAGGTAAAAGTTCCTTTTGCATATTCTGAAAACCCAAGGGCAACCATTATTTTTTTTATGTTTTTCATTTTCTTCGCTCGCTTTTAATCGTCGGCTCCTGCTAACGGAATTGCAAAACCGGATCATCTTGAATCAATGCTTAAACGACAGGGGCGGCCGCAGGCTTTGGTATTCTCGGCCGTTGCACAAGATAGATAACACCGAATAAACCGAGTCCGATCAGATACATCCAATAGCGCTGCCCATGGGGAAGACCGAGCCATGAAGCGATCAAATCCGGCCGCATCAATGTCAGCGTGACTGCCAGGAAAAACGGTATTTCATAAAAACGGTTTTTTGCCACGAACCATCCCTGGGTGGCCGAAGCGAATGCAAAGTTGCCGATGCACGCCATGAGAAATATGAGAATACCTTGGGGCCAGCTTGAGACATTGTATAAAATGAGGTCTGAATTGAAAATAAACATAAAGGGTAGAATCGCCGTGCGGATGTCATACATGAATCCCTGAAGACCTGTGGCAATCGGAGGTGATTTTGCAATGGCGGCGGCGGCATAGGCGGCAAGTCCCACAGGCGGCGTGTCGTCCGCCAGAATCCCGAAATAAAAGCAAAACAGATGCGCGGCCATCAGCGGAACGATAAAATCGTTCATCCCGCCGATTTCAACGATAGCCGGTGCCGTTAAAGAGGCCATGACGATGTAGGTGGCGGTTGTAGGCAATCCCATGCCGATGATCAAACTGGTAATGGCGGTGATGACCAGCATGATATAGATGTTCCCACCGGAAACCGTATCGATGATGGCGGTGATGAGCTGACCAAGACCCATGGCAACCACGCCGACAATGATACCTGCCGCGGCGGTCGCAAGGGCAACCGCCACCATGTTCCGGGCGCCTGATGCCAGGGCTGCAAAGATATCGAAAATGCTTTTTTTGAAAGCCGGCCTAATGGGATCCTTGTTAAGATAAGCTTTTATAGGAGTTTGAAACAGCATGATGAGCGCTATCACCCAGATGGCATGAAACGCGGCAAGTTCGGGAGAATGACGAACAACAATCAGCTCATACAGCAGCATGAGGATCGGTACGAGATAATGCATACCGCTGATGAGCGTCTTGAAAAACGGCGGCAGTTCGCTTCTGGGTATACCCCGAAGGCCCAGCTTGGAAGCCTCTATATGGGTTATGTAAAATAGCGCTGCATAGGATGCAAATGCGGGAATGGCCGCTGCCTTGATGACTTCCAGATAGGGTACGTTCACATATTCGGCAATGATGAACGCCGCGGCACCCATAATGGGTGGCGCCAGTTGGCCGTCGGTACTGGCCGCGACTTCCACGGCAGCCGCTTTTGTCGCCGGATATCCGACTTTTTTCATCAGGGGGATGGTGAAGGTGCCGGTGGTGACGATATTGGCAATACTTGATCCTGATACCAATCCGGTCAACCCGCTGCCGAGAACCGCCGCTTTGGCAGGACCGCCTTTAAATCCGCCCAGAAGGCTCAAGGCAAGCTGTATAAAATATCGCCCTGCACCCGCTTTATCCAGCATGGCGCCGAAAAGAACGAACAGAAAGACAATGGTTGCGGAGACATCCAGCGGAATTCCGTAGATACCCTCGGTGGACATGGTCATCTGACCGATAAACCGATTCAGGGATACCCCTTTAAAAGCGATGAGATCGGGCATGTACGGGCCGAAAAAAGCATAGATGCAAAAAAATAGGGCGATAACGGGCAATGCCGGTCCAATGACTCTTCTGGATGCCTCCAGCAACAGAATGGTGAGTGCCGCACCGATCAGCAGATCCCTGAAAATCGGAGAACCGTAACGATTGGTCAATCCGACAAAGTCAATGGCAATGTAAAGCGCCGAGAAGCAGGCAAGAATAGCAATGGCAAAATCAGGGATGGGGATTTTGTCTTTTATGGAAAGAAAACCGAGCCCGAAACGCGATTTTTTAAAAAGGGGGTAATTCAAAAAAACAATCAACAGGGCGAAGCCCAGGTGAATTGCCCTGACGAATGTTGAATCCAGAATCAGCCAGCTTGCGATGGACAATTGGAAGCAACTCCAGCAAACGGCTATGGTCGGGATGATGTACTTCTGCCATCCCCGCGGTCGGCGGCCGACGCCTTCTTCTTCTTCCGCCATTCGTTTAGCTATCTCGAGGCCTTCATCCTTTTCATTCGTTTCAAGATTGCTCATGGCATCCCCTAATTCAATTGAATGTACAGGCGGCAGAGGGATTTCTGCCGCCTGTAAGCCGGTTTATTTCAAACCGACTTCCTTATAATACTTCATGGCACCTGGATGAATCGGTGCGGACAAGCCTTCCAGCATGCTCTCCTTGGTCAGGCCGACATAAGCCGGATGTAGTTTTTTAAAAACTTCAAAATTGTCAAATACTTCCTTGGTGATGGCGTAAACAACGTTATCCGGGACCTTTATGGAAGTTACAAACGTTGCTTTGACACCGAATGTGGGGACATCACTGTCGTTCACTGCGCTAGGGTAGAACTGTGTTACCAGAGTGACTGCTTTGGCATAGTAAGGATATTTTGCAAGCAGACTTTCGATATTGGTAATGGGGACAAATTTGACTTTACGGACGCCGGAAGTGGCTTCCTTGTAATAACCGCTGGGATGACCTACGGTATAAAATGCGGCATCCAGTCTTCCGTCCTGGATCAAACCGGGAGCTTCGGCGGCTTTCAGGCTTTCAGCATTGAAATCTTTGGTATAGTCCAGCCCATTGGCTTCCAGGGCGTCGATGGCATTTTTACGGAACCCGGAACCCACGTTGCCGATATTTACGCGCTTGCCCTTGAGATCCTGAAGGCTGTTGATGTTGGCATCGACCGCGGCAATCAAATCGACCGTTTCCGGATGAATTGAGAATACGGCGCGAAGGTCTTTTTGGGGGCCTTTGTCTGCCCAGTTCTCAATGCCCATGACCGCCTGGTACTGTCGGTCGGACTGCGCTACGCCGAAATCCAAATCTCCTGACAGGATGGCATTGATATTGAATACAGATCCGCCGGTGGATTCAACCGTAGCCCGGATGCCGTATTCGCTGCGCTTTTCATTGACCATTTTGGCGATAGCGCCTCCGGTGGGATAATAGACGCCGGTGATACCGCCTGTTCCGATGGTGACGAAGGTGGTTTTGGCCTGTGCCGGCTCCGGTGAAGCGCCCAACAATAATGCAACTCCGAATAAAAGCGCGATACTGAGAATGAGTACTTTTTTCATGTGATCCTCCTTTATCTATTTGTACATGGTGGTTTAATGCAAGTTATTCAAGATAAGGTTTAATGGATACAGTTTTATCGACCCCCTTTCATTTAAATCGCGGTTTACAAGGTACTTAGAGGCTAGCTTATAACGAGCAGATCTTATTTCCTATCAAATATCATGGGACAACGCAAGCCTTTTATCCTGATTGCCGCTTGCCAAATACACCGGAATAATGCAATACTCAGCGAGCAAGCGCTATTGCAGCGCTATAGACTTTGATGAGATTTACTTTTCGAGACGTTACGGTATGATATCCGATCATGAACATCCGCTTGTGAGCGTTATTATCCCGACTTTTAACAGGGCCTGGATACTGCTGGAAGCCATTGAATCGGTTTTGTCGCAGACATTTGAGAATTACGAGCTGATCGTCGTGGACGACGGGTCCACGGACAACACGCGCTTGCTCCTCGAATCTTTTAAAGATATCCGTGTCGTTTCACAGGACAATAAAGGCGTCAGTGCCGCCCGCAATCAGGGTATTGCAGTTGCCGCAGGAGACTATCTGGCCTTTCTGGATTCAGACGATCTCTGGTTTCCGGGAAAGCTTGCTTCACAGATGACATTTTTTAAAACCCACCCACAAGCCATGATTTGTCAAACCCAGGAAGTATGGATACGGAACGGCAGGAGAATCAATCCAAAGAAGCGGCATTGCAAGGCTTCGGGGATGTTTTTTGAACGCTCACTTGAGCTGTGCCTTGTGAGCCCCTCTGCCGTCATCATCAAAAAGGATTTATTGGATGACGTGGGGCGGTTTGATGAGGAGCTGCCGGCGTGTGAAGATTATGATTTGTGGCTCAGGATCGGCGCCAGGTATCCGGTGTTTCTGGTGGATAAACCGCTGGTGATTAAAAGGGGCGGGCATGCAGATCAGCTTTCCGCTTCGAGCGGGCTGGATAAATACCGTATTCAATCCATAAAAAAGCTTTTGGATGGCGATATGCTTACCTGTGAACAGCGACAGGCATCTGCCGTCATGTTACGCAAGAAATGTGAGATTTATGCCACCGGTTGCAGGAAGCGGGGGAGAGATGAAGAGGCCGGATATTACCAGCAGTTGGCGGAAAGGTATGGGCAGGTTTAACTGATTATAACGCAACCTTTTAATCATATCTCATGGAGGAAACGCGCATGACGAACTTTAAGGAGTACAATCAATACGATGGGCTGGGCCTGGCTGAATTGATCAAGAAAGGGAAAATATCTCAGGAAGAGGTCTGCGAAGCGGCTATTGACCGTATTGAAGCCGTCAACCCGGACGTCAATGCCGTTATTGCAACCGTGTTTGATGCGGCCAGGAAGCAGGCCCGGGGCTCCGTGCCGGATGGACCTTTTGCAGGCGTGCCATTTCTCTTGAAAGACCTATTGGTTTCATATGCGGGCGTTCCCTTTACGAGCGGCTGCAGGGCGCTGGAACATTATATTCCTGATCATGACAGCGAGCTGGCAATCCGCTTTAAAAAGGCCGGCGTCAATATTTTGGGAAAAACCAACACGCCGGAATTCGGACTTCTGGCCTATACGGAGCCGGAACTCCATGGGCCCACGCGCAACCCGTGGAATAGGGATCATACCCCGGGAGGTTCCAGCGGCGGGTCTGCTGCAGCTGTGGCAGCCGGTATGGTGCCGCTGGCAGGGGGGGGAGACGGCGGGGGGTCCATACGCATTCCGGCATCCTGCTGCGGCCTGTTCGGCCTGAAACCGTCGCGGGGTCGTACGCCGACGGGACCGGACCACGGCGAGCTCTGGCAGGGAGCGGCCATCGAGCATGTCATTACCCGGTCCGTCAGGGATAGCGCCGCCATGCTGGATGCCACCTGCGCGCCGGACATCGGTGCACCGTACATCATCCAACGGCCGGAACGCCCTTATATGGAAGAAATAGAACTGGCCCCGGGCAGGTTGCGAATCGCTTTTACGACCCACTCGCCGCTGGATACACCGGTCCATCCGGAGTACATCAAAGCAACTTTGGAGACAGCACTGCTGTTGCAGAAGCTCGGGCACGACGTGGAGGAAGTTGAACCGGACATTGACGGGAAGCTGCTTGCCCAGAGCTATCTGTCCATGTACTTCGGCGAAGTAGCAGCGGAGATTGACGGACTGAAGACGCTATTGGGCAGAGATATCACGCAGAAGGATGTGGAAACCCTGACCTGGACTCTCGGGTTGTTGGGTCGTTCAACATCCGCACTTTCCTTTGTTAAAGCGATTGGGGAGTGGGGAAGAGCCGCCAGGATCATGGGGAACTTTCATGAAACCTACGACATTTACCTCACACCGACCATTGCAGAGCCACCCATAAGGATTGGTGAACTCAAGCCGAAACCCGTGGAAAATGCTGCTTTAAAAGTCGTGAATACCCTGGGGTTGGGCAAGCTGCTGAAGCGTTCGGGCATTATTGATAAGATAGCCATCGCCAACCTGTCGAAAGTACCCTTTACGCAGCTGGCAAACTTTACCGGTCAGCCGGCCATGTCCGTTCCCCTGCACTGGAGCTCCGACGGCCTGCCGTGCGGTATGCAGTTCATGGCAAAAATGGGGGACGAGGCCATGCTTTTTCGGCTGGCGAAGCAGCTGGAGGATGAAAAGCCCTGGTTTAACAAGCGTCCTGGGGCGGTTTAGTTTTGAACTAAGCCTTCCACCTCTGGTGGAGAACCCGGATAGGTTCCACCGATCCGTTGAGAATAAAAAACGAATGTCGAATAACGAATAAACAATATCCAATGATGAAGTATGGGAATCCCCCCTGCCCCCCTTTTTCAAAGGGGGGAAACGCTGGTGGCCATACGCCGGTAGAGGGATTGATACATGGATGCAGCCTGATTGCAGTGTGACAGTTGTAACATCAACCCAAGGCGAGTCCCCCTTAAAAAAGGGGGATTTAGGGGGATTCCTAAAATGATAGAATTCCTTACTTGGAAATTCATGTAATCGATATTGGATATTCAGTCTTTTTTTTTGGGTCCTGGATACGTCGTCAACTCTATTACACACCCCAGCTTGGGGTGCCTGCGCGTGCCGCCGACTATTTTAACGACTTTTGCGGCGGTGACGATGTTGTCCTGATTCAACCAGTGAATGACATCGGCGGCCACTTTGTCACTCAACCGGCCAAAACAGTCCGGCATGGAGAGTTGCTGCCTTCCACCTTTGCGAACAAGATAGACGACATCTTTATTGCCGGTGGGGTCTGCATGCCAAATCAGGCGAACCTTTTCCCCCGTCTTTAATTTTTGAATGGATTTCTGACGATCGCTGCCGTCGGGGTTACTGTATTCGGTCCCTATGGCAGGCGTATTGAAGCGTTCGATGTAATCCTCATCTTTTCTTTTGCAGAAAATTTCTTTTAAGGCCACCTGTTCCTGCTGCGCCTTCCGAGAAGGGATCAATACCCGTTCCAAGACCGAAAGAATTCCCATTTGTTTTTTCTTCCCGCTATTTTTATTGCAGATTGCGAATACGTACTTCTATTTCGGGTTCGTTTTTTAGCAGATCAACCAGTTTTGCCGTGTCCGTATCCCCAAAATGATATGGATAGAGGATTTTGGGCTTAAACGCAAGGGCTGCATCAACCACCATTTCAGGTGTCATGGTATAGGGAAGATTCATGGGCAGGAAAGCCACATCGATTTCCATGAGCTGTTTCATTTCAGGTATGTTTTCCGTATCTCCCGCCACGTAAACCCGCTTATCCCCGAAGGTGATCACATATCCGTTGCCTTCATTTTTGGGATGAAACGGGACGCCCGGCTTTCTCATGTGTACCAGATTGTATGCCGGGGTAGCTTCAATTTGAAACCCGCCGATGCTTTTTACATCGCCGTTTTTCATAACGACGCCTCCACCCACGCTTTTTGCACAGATTTGCGTCAATACGAGCTGACTGCCGGCGGTTCGCACCTGTTCCAGCGCTTTGGGGTCGAAATGATCTTGATGATGATGGGTCAGCAGGATGACATCGGCTTTCGGCAATTGGGAATAATCCGCCAGCTTGGTCCAGGGGTCGACATGAATGATCTTCCCGTTGTATTGAAACATGAGGGTGCCATGGCCGATGAATGTGATTTCCAGATCACCGCCGGATGTTTTGATCACATCGGTTTCAAAACCATGCGACGTGCCGGAAAATGCAAACAATGAGACAATCACGATCGAGATGAGTATGAAATGAATCATGTGAAACCTCCCTATAACGATAAAATTACCATGCGGTTTTGTTTCAGTACTGAAAAATCCTGACCCGCGAAGGTCAAAAATGATTTTAGAAAAGAATACAGGAGACAGAATCCAGAATAGGGTATTCGCCTTTAGCTTAAAAATAAGCATAGTATTACAGTAAAGCACGCTTTATGTAAATTGCAATTCTTATTTAGTGACATCCATGCTATAAAAGACCCAATAATTTGGAGATAAGCTGAAATTAAAGGAGCGAACCCATGAAAGTGGATGGTATCGACATGCGGCCCATCTGGTATGATAAAGCTGCAGGACGCGTGAAGGTCATTGACCAGCGGTGCTTGCCTCATGAACTGGTGGTTATGGAATTGCTGAGTGTCGATGACGTCATCGTCGCTATTGAAGAATTGGCTGTCAGGGGTGCTCCGCTTATCGGAGCAACCGGCGCATACGGGGTATATATTGCAGCCCTGGCCTCACTAGAAAGACCCGGGGGCAGGGAATTATTTTTGGCTGAATGCAGAAGAATCAAAGCAGCGAGACCCACAGCCGTCAACCTGTCATGGGCTGTCGACAATGTGCTTTCCGAAATGTCAAAAGCGGATCTACCTTCAGAAAAAATAGCCGCAGCCAAGCATGCGGCTGACTTCATTGCTGAAGCGGAAGCTGAGAACTGCAGACGGATCGGTGAACACGGGCTCAAATTGATTGAAGAAATCAGTGAAAAAAAGAAGGGTGAAACCGTCAACATTCTTACCCACTGCAACGCAGGATGGTTGGCCTGTGTTGAATACGGAACGGCCACAGCACCGATCTATGCTGCTTTCGAAAAAGGAATCGATGTTCATATCTGGGTTGATGAAACAAGGCCGCTCAACCAGGGAGCAAGATTGACCGCATGGGAACTGGGAAAGCACGGCGTTAAACACACGATCATCGCGGATAATGCGGGTGGTCATTTGATGCAGCACGCTAGGGTGGATATGGTTATCGTCGGCAGCGACCGGACTACGCGAACCGGAGATGTCGCCAATAAAATAGGCACCTACCTGAAGGCGTTGGCTGCAAAAGACAATGAGATTCCTTTCTATGTTGCCCTGCCTTCCACGACCTTTGACTGGAATCTGACAGATGGTGTTAAAGAAATTCCCATAGAGGAGAGAGATCCTGACGAGGTGAAGTATGTGGAAGGATCGGATGGCGTCGTGACCCAAAAAGTACTGATTGCTCCTCCTGAGAGTCCGGCAGCCAACTTTGCGTTCGATGTGACGCCGGCCAGGCTTGTAACGGGATTCATTACCGAAAGAGGCGTTTGCAGCGCAACGGAAGAAGATATTTTGCGGCTGTTTCCCGACAAAAAATCTTGACTTTTATGTAATTTGTCTTTTAAATCCCGGCATGCTGACCGACCTGGAAAGAAAAGTGATTGCAGCGGTTCAAGGCAATTTGCCTGTATGTCCCCAGCCATATCTTGAAATCGCATCGGATTTGAATATCTCTGAAGCGCTATTGTTGGAAACGCTTGAGCGTCTTTGCAAAAAAGGCGTCATTCGCCGGTTTGGAGCGACCCTTCGCCATCAGAAGTCAGGGTTTAAAGCCAATGCCATGGTCGCATGGCGTGTTGAAGAAGACCGCGTTGATCAGGTTGGGGAGATATTTGCCTCGTGCGAAGAAGTTTCTCATTGTTACCGGCGTAACCCCACAAGGGAATGGCCATACAATCTCTACACGATGGTTCATGCCAATGATGAACCAGCCTGCAAGTCCATTGCCCGCAGAATGTCAAAACAAACCGCAGTCGATGAATACGAACTTCTTTTCAGTAGAAAAGAATTAAAAAAGACCTCCATGGAATATTTTGCAGAATGAATCATTCGGGTGAACCCGAATGATTCATATCAGTTCAATGAAAAAAGACGCCCCCCACATCTTGCTCATCAATCCCTGGATTCATGATTTTGCGGCCTATGACTTTTGGGCAAAACCATTGGGGTTGTTGCAGCTGGCTTCAATTCTGCGTTTACACAAATTCGGCATTTCCTATGTGGATTGTCTGGATAGATACCATCCGGATATGCCGACGCAGCGCGGCAGATTTCGGAATGGCCGGGGGCCCTATTTCAAAACCCGTATCGCCAAACCTGTGGGACTTGAGGATATCAAACGAAATTATTGCCGATATGGAATAACAGTCAATGCGTTCAAACAAAGCCTTTTGTCGGTGCCGAAACCGGATCTTGTTTTGGTGACATCATTGATGACGTATTGGTATGCGGGCATTCAAGAGACAATCCAGGTTATTCGAGAGGTATTTGAACAAACGCCCGTTGTTTTGGGAGGCATCTATGCCGGCCTCTATCCGGATCATGCCGAGAAAAGCAGTGGCGCTGATCGTGTCGTATCAAGACCGGATGATCCCTGCATCCTTGAACTGGTGGAGCAACAAACGGGCTTTTCAGTAACGCCGCTTTATGACGCGGAAAAGATGGATACGTATCCATATCCGGCATACGACCTTCAGCATCAGATTCATTACGTTCCCTTGTTGACATCCACGGGCTGCCCTTTTGCCTGTGCCTATTGTGCCTCCCGTTTTTTGCAGCCGAACCGGAGGACACGCAGTCCGGCGTCGGTGGTTGAAGAAATTAAATTTTGGCACACCCGGCACGGCATCATCGATTTTGCGTTTTACGACGACGCGCTTCTGGTGAATGCGGCAAATCATATTCTGCCGATACTGGAGGGGACCATTCAAGCCGGCGTATCGGCAGCTTTTCGACCTCGTCCACGACGCGGGCAAGCACGTGATCTTCGAAACCGACGGGTGCACCACGGCCATCCTCGACTACTGGGCGGAGATTGGCGTGGATCTGC
>CAYTAQ010000130.1:0-11246 GCA_964435695.1 uncultured Desulfobacterales bacterium
TTTTCGTTGATTACATATCCATAAGCCTTAAACGAAGTACGAATCAGTACTGATAATAAATATTTCTAATGAATATCAATATGATGTAATGATACATTTCAATGTAAATTATTGTTTCATGCTTCGTTGTGCGCGCATGAGCATGAAAATTTATGAATATCCCGGGCTTGCAAAAAGCCGCCGCGCCTTGTGCTCAGCGTTCGGTGCAAAGAATATTCAATAACAGTTTTGCGGAAGCCGGAGTATCTGCCTGATGCTAAAGTTTCCTGTTGATGCTCCAATTCGAAAAGTTGTTATAATTCTTTTTCACCTTCACCGAACATGGCGTTGCACCAGAACTGCATTCCGCTACGCTCCATGCAGTCTGGTGAGCTTTCCGTTGGGCAAGCCAATCGTCTGGAGAATATATGGAACAAAACAGCCCCAGTCTAACTGCATATAAGGTTGCGATGATGCGGGCAGCACATCAGATTCTCGATAATCCAAGAGTTTTTGAAGATCCGATAGCGTTACGTATTGTCGGTACTCAAGATGATTCCGAAATTCATTCGGAAAAGCGAAAGTTCAAAACAAGATTACATAGCTATCTTCGAGCAATTGTAGTCGCTCGAAGCAGATTTGTTGAGGATGAACTCTCTGTAGCGATCAAGCGAGGTGTTCGTCAGTATGTTATTCTTGGTGCCGGACTCGATACATTTGCCTATCGCAATCCGTATTCTTCTATGGGGTTGAGAGTATTTGAGGTTGACTATCCAGCTACACAAGAATGGAAGCGCCGGCAGCTTAATGCGGCAGAGATACCCATACCGGAAACTTTGACTTTTGCTCCAATAGACTTTGAAAGTCAGTCATTGGCAGATCGGTTGGATAACGCCGGATTCAGGACAGATGAACCGTCTTTTTTTTCATGGCTTGGCGTAACAATGTATCTAACCCGTGAAACGATGATGGCAACGATGGAGTCAATCTCCTCGTCCACACCCTCAGGCAGCGGAATTGTATTTGATTATGTGATTCCGCCTTCTTCGCAGAATTTCTTACGTCGATTGGTTTTCCGCTTACTGGCCCGGAGGGTGGCAGGTGCCGGAGAACATTGGGTAAGTTGTTTTGACACAAACTCACTGATAATGGATCTAAAAACTATTGGCTTCAGACAGGCCGAAGATATTGGACCTGAAGAAATTAATGCACGATTTTTCAAGGACCGAGCAGATAAACTTATGGTTGGTCATTTCGGGCATTTGATGAAAGCGCAGATTTGAACGGATGCGCAAATCGAGACGAACCAGCTTCTGCCGGTCAGTCGTTTGATGCGTCGTTTAAACTCCTTGAACGCTGCTTCGGACCAGCGGATTTTGGTTCCCTTAAAGGAAAGAGAATCTTAGGGCCCAAAAATAAGCAAATAACTCGATAATTATAGCCGGGGAAGTTATCAGAATAAAAAGTATTGCTGGAATGAATCTTATAGGGCAAATGTGCGGCGTCGCGGGTCGGACCGAGATAACTTGATGATAAGATGTCAGATCCAATATAAACAGATGGTTTTTTGGTTCTTAGGTTGATGGTTTTAGGGTAAAAAATAGACTTCTAAGCAAAATAATGTAGTATACGGTACTCATGCCGCGGGGGAAACCGATATTACATATCGCCGTACAAGGCCAATTTCCCAGGTTAAATGAGCACGCTAAGACCGATAAACAGCCTGTAATTGAAGGCTTGTGACGTGTATTCGGCATGTGATATCCCGATCCGACCCAAGTTGTGAGATTAGGAAGTTAATTTCCAAAGGCTTCAAAAATCAGAAGGAATAAAGATGAATTTCAAATTTATCTGGTTAATGCTGCTGTCAGCTTCATTTTTTTTAGGCTGTTCCAAGGGCGAAATAACTGCATTTCAAAATATTAATCTTGTTCCTATGACCGGTGAAAAGATAGTCAAAAACCAAACTGTCTTGGTCAAAGGGAAAAAAATCATTGAAATCGGGTTGTCAAATGAAATTGCAGTTCCGAAAAATTCGAAACGCATTGACGGGTCAGGAGCATATTTGATGCCCGGCTTGGCCGATATGCATATGCACACGCGAGATGATTGGCTGAATGCTGCGTGGCCGGTTTCACCATTTAATCTGTATCTTGCCAACGGCGTGACAACGATCAGGTGTTTCGGCCCGTTAGGAGAATCTCCCAATTACCTCCTTATATGGCGGGATGCAATCAATAAGGGGAAGCTCAGCGGACCGACTGTCATTACCTGTGGTTCGATACTATATGGCCCTGTTGAAGATCCTCAGAAATTTGTTCGTGAACAAAAGGATGGCGGTTTCGATTTTCTAAAGATCTATTCGTTTGTTTCGAAAGAAGAATTTCATACGGCCATGATGACCGCAAAGCAATTAGGGATGTACACAGCGGGCCACATTCCATTTTCTGTAGGACTGGATGGTGTTCTATTAGAAGGCATGAATGAAATCGCTCATATTGAGGAGTTGGATTTTGAATTTATTGATTTTGATAGAACCAAGCAACTGGGGCGAATAGAATTGTTCCGCTATATTCTCCACACGGCCGCTCAACAGCATAAAACATTGCTTGGTCTTGATATTGGGGATCTTGAGGAGAAATATGGCAAAATCATATCAGCCACCGTCGATAAGCTGCGAACTGCAAATGTTCCGGTTTGTACGACCCTGGTCGTCGGTGAGGGTATCGTCAAAAAATTACATGAGACGGATGCATTCCTGGCACGCCCGGAAAACAAGTATCTTTGCAAAGGGTACTTGGACGCCTTCCGCAAGGGAAAAGAAAAACATCAATTGATATTTAAGGGATATGAGGATTATGGATCCTTTAAGCATAACATAGAAAGGCTGCTGCTGATAAAGCTAAAAAAGGCAGGAATACCCCTGCTTCTGTCAACAGATGCCGGGACCGGCGGGATGGGTATTGTACCTGGTTTTTCGATCCACGACGAGCTGCGAATCCTCATAGAGAACGGTTTTTCACCTTATGAAGCCATTGCCGCCGGTACGGTAAATGCCTCAAAAGTCATCCAGGCGATGACCGGAGCGAATGATTTCGGCACCATCGAAGTCGGCAAAAGAGCCGATCTGCTTGTGGTCGAAGAGAATCCTTTGGACAAGGTGGCCAATATCAAAAATCTCCGCGGTGTTATGGCAGCCGGCCGATGGTACTCAAAGGCAGAGCTAGAAGAAATGATCGCCCTAAAAAAATAATCCGCAGAATTCTCGATCACGAAGGTATCATGGATGAGCTGGGACACTTCAGCGTTCGGGTTCCCGGCAAAGATAGGGTGTTGATAAACGGCAAGGTCAGCCCCGGGCAGGCAGTCGAAGAGGACATCATCCTCCTGGATCTGAATGGGAATAAGCTGGATGGCCGGCTCGAAGCGGCCAAGGAAATTCCCCTTCATCTTGCCGTCTGCCGGAAACGTCCCGATGTCATGGCGATCGCCCATACTCACTCTCCGATGATTGTGGCCCTCAGCGCTGCGGGTGTCCGGCTTCGTGCCATGGACAACCTGGGAGCGACCGCCTTCGGCAGGGGTGCCCCGATATTTGAAGAATGTGGGAAAAGTCCGCAACCAGGTGATCGCAGGCAAGGCTTATCTGAGGGCCTGGAATTATTACCGGTGGCGGTTGAACAAAAATTGATCCGGTGCGACGGACCCGCCGGGGGTTTTGTTGCATGCCCTTTGATGGAAAACCGAATTTGAGGAATGCAAGCATGAATAAAAAATCTGAGATATGGGAGAATTTCCCTGATTGGGATTGAGTTTATTTATTAGCGAATGTCACTACATTACCTTTTCCATCCTCCCAGGAGATGCAAATGCAGATGAAAAATCATCTGTCCGCCGCCTTTTTCGACATTAAAAAGCAACTTGTAGCCGGATTTGGACACCCCCATTTTATCAGCCATGGCTTTGCCCGTCATAATCAGCTCGGACAGGAGCGGGCCGTCATCAACCGTCAGGTCATTGATGCTGCGGATATGTCGTTTGGGAACAATCAGAATGTGCACCGGTGCATGGGGATGGATGTCCTTGAACACCGCCACCGTTTCATTTTCAAATAAAAATTCCGTTTCCATTTTTCGATTCACAATATCGCAAAAAATACACGCATCATTCATCCGGGCTGACCTCCCTATAAGAATCGCTGAAAATTACAAATTGCAAGCACCAAATTCCAAACAAGCACCAAACTACAAGCACCAAATCTCAAGACAATTTCAAATATCAATGACCTATAAAAAAGGTTCTTTTTGAAGATCATACACCGGTTTGATATTTTGAATTTTGGTCATTGTGATTTGTTTGTTATTTGTTTTTTGATTATTGTGATTTTTCCTATTGTGTCTCCGCAATCTCAATTTAAGGCTGCTCTAACGTCCACTTTCCCTTCATGCTCGGCTGCTGCAAAGCTTTATCCAGCAGAGAAAGAAATCGATCTCTTGATATTTCCCTTGCACCCATGTTCTTGAGATGTTGTGTGCTCACTTGACAGTCAACCAGTTGAAACAATAATCGTTCCAAATGATCAACCAGTTTTGCCAATGCAACCTTCGAGGCATTGCTGACCCTCGCAAACATGGATTCACCGAAAAAGCATTTTCCAATTGAAACGCCGTATAAACCGCCGGCCAGGTTCCCCTTGTACCAGGTTTCCACCGAATGGGCAAAGCCGGATTCATGCAGCCTGCAATATGCTTCCATCATGTTGTCCACAATCCAGGTGGGTTCATTATTTTCGATTCGAATCTGAGCACATTCGGCAATCACGCGATGAAACGCGCGATCCATGGTAACCTGAAATGCCTCATTTTTTATAATCTTTCGTAACGATGCGGATATATGGAACTCTTCGGGAAATAAAACCAGGCGTGGGTCAGGAGACCACCACAGAATCGGTTCATTCTCGGTAAACCATGGGAATATGCCATGCCGGTATGCCAGCAGCAGGCGCTCCTGGCTGAGATCGCCGCCTACGGCCAGCAGTCCCTCTCTGGATGCCAGACGGGGATCGGGAAAATTCAATGTTTCCGATAAAAGATAGACAGGCATGAAGTTAATATCAGAATATGGAATCAAACAATGCTAAGCACTGTAATCAAACCTGAGCTTGTCGGTATCGAGATCGATTAAAACCTTGCCGCCTTTTTCCAGCTTTCCGAAAAGAATTTCATCCGACAAGGTGTCCTTGATATCGGTCTGCATCAGTCGTGTCAGCGGCCGGGCGCCATATTGCGGGTCATGGCCCTTTTTGGCCAGCCAATGGCGCGCATCCGGGGACAGCGATACAAAAACTTTTTTGGCAATCAACTGCTCATTCAGCTCTCGAATAAATTTATCGACAATCATCTCCATAATTTCCAAATTCAGGGACTGGAAAACAATGGTGGAATCGAGACGATTCCTAAATTCAGGGCTGAATATTTTCTCGATGGCTTTTTTCCCCTTGAACGTCGTATCTCCTTTCGGATCCCCGAAACCAATGGTTTGTGAACTCATTTCACGGGTGCCTGCATTGGAGGTCATGATGATGATGACATTTCGAAAATCAGCCTTTTTACCATTATTGTCCGTCAGGGTTGCATGATCCAGCACCTGCAGCAAAATATTAAAGAGATCCTGGTGCGCTTTTTCAATTTCATCGAGCAGAAGCACGCAATATGGATTTTTCCGAATTCCGTCTGTTAAAAGTCCACCCTGATCGAATCCGATATAACCCGGAGGAGCGCCGATCATGCGTGCAACCGTGTGTTTTTCCATGTACTCACTCATATCGAACCGCAAAAACGCCACCCCGAGGCTTTTGGCAATCTGGATGGCAACTTCGGTCTTGCCGACACCGGTGGGTCCTGTAAACAAAAAGGAACCGATGGGATGCCCCGGTACGCCGAGACCGGCCCGTGAACGTTTGATGGATGTGACCAAGGATGTGATGGCGTCGTCCTGTCCGAAAACGAATTCTTTGAGCTGATCTTCCAATGCGGCAAGTTTTGTTTTGTCATTCGTTGAAACACTTCTCGTAGGAATTCTTGCCATCTTGGCCACAATTTTTTCAATGTCCGCCGGATGGATTTTCTTTCGATTGGTAGCGCCCGAAAGTCTTACAAATGCGCCTGCCTCATCAATGACATCGATCGCCTTATCCGGCAAATAACGGTCATTCAAATACTTTGCGGAAAGCTCCACCGCTGCGCTCAGCGCCGAGTCCGTGTAAGCGATATTATGGTGTTCCTCGTAGCGCGATTTGAGCCCCTTCAAGATTTTAACCGTCTCCTGCAGGGGGGGCTCAAAAATTTCAATCTTTTCAAATCGCCTTGAGAATGCACGATCTTTCTCAAAGTGGTTTTTATATTCTTCGTAGGTCGTTGAGCCGATACAACGCAAGTCACCCGTCCCGAGAACCGGTTTCAAAATATTGGACGCATCCATTGATCCGGAACTCGTTGCACCGGCGCCCACAATGGTATGGATCTCATCGATAAAAAGAATTGCATTTTTATTATTTTTCAGTTTTGAAATAACCCCTTTTAAACGCTGTTCAAAATCCCCACGAAATTTAGTCCCCGCCAGCAGTGCGCCCAGGTCCAACGCATAGATACGAACATCCTTTAAAATATCCGGTACGTTTTGTTGGTATATCCGTTGAACAAGACCTTCCGCCATGGCTGTTTTCCCCACACCCGGATCCCCTACAAAAACAGGGTTGTTCTTTCGTCGGCGACATAAAACCTGCATGGTCCGCTCCAGTTCCAGCTTTCTCCCGATAAGGGGGTCAAGCAGACCCTGTGCCGCTCTTTCCATGAGATCGATGGTAAACATCTCCAGCGGATCCGATGCCTTTTTCTTGTCCTTTTTTTCGGTTTTTTCAAAAGCGCCATCCCCTGTGCGAACCGTGGGAATCGGCATATGGTGGGAAATATAATTCAAGACATCCAAACGGGTGATTCCTTCGGATTTCAAAAAAACTTCTGCATGGGAATTCTTTTCCTGAAAAATGGATGCCAAAATATCGCCGACAACCACTTCCTGCTTTTCAGAAGACCGGGCATGATTGACAGCTCTTTGGATAACGCGTTGAAATCCTATCGTCTGCTGAAGAACATATTCATTTCCTTCCGGAATACGTTCGATCCGTTCAGCAAAAAAGCTTTCCAGCGACGTCTTGATGTTTTCAACATTACCACCGCAATTTTCAACAATGTCGATACCGTTTTCATCGTGCAAAATGGCAAAGAGGACATGCTCTACGCACACATATTCGTGTCTTCGCTTTTTTGCTTCTTTAACGGCAAATCCCAGCGTCTCACTGAGTTCTTTACTGATCATTGGTCTATTCTCTCTCCATGGAACATTTCAGCGGAAAACCGTTAGCGCGTGCGATCCTCTCAACGGTATCCACCTTGGTTTCGGCGAGTTCATACGTATAAATACCGCAGACACCGATACCCTTTTGATGAACATTCAACATGATTTGTGTTGACTCCTCTATCGATTTATTGAAAACCACCATGAGAATCTCGACAACAAATTCCATGGTGGTGTAATCATCATTATGAAGCAGCACTTTATATAAGTTCGGCTCCTTCACATGACGACGCGTTCGGGTCTGAACATCTTCCGCGGAATCGGTCTTGAAGGGTCCCATTATGCGATCGCCAATTCATTGTTTAGGTTTGTATCCTACCGGATTACCCCGTGTTCTCACACGGCCGTTTACCGCCTTCAAACGCCTCGGCAATCTTATAATTACTTGTAAATATATCTCGTTAGCAATCTATTGATCAGCCTGCATGGAATGTTGAAAGACGGGAATGCTGGAAAACTGGGTTTTAAAGGCGGAATTCACACTATTTTTATTATTATCGAAAAAACCTATATTTTTTAGAGAAACGTATGCCTGGGAAACCCATCACTCCATTATTCCAGGATTCCATTATTCCAATGGGGCAAAATCCCTTGTTCTGTAATTATAAGCATTAAGGTGTACCTTTGTAAAGGGGTTTGAAACGAAAGATCGTGCTGAAAGCGGATTGGGGCAAATGTCTTAAGCGTCCAAATCGATTATTTTTGCATCCAATCGTCCGTTATTGATATATAACAATCCGATGGATACCGGATATAGCCGCCGCCGGTGGCCTGCGCTGCCGGGGTTCATAAAAAGGACCTCGTTTCGCCTGTCTATTTGGGGACGGTGCGTGTGCCCGCTGATGACGGCATGGATGCCGTTGCCGGCGCCCCCAAAGTGAAGACCAAAGAGATTGTGAGTAAGAAATAGTCCCGTGTTTCCCAATTGCACGTGCCTGGATTCCGGCAGTCTCTGGGCCCAGGTTCCATAATCCATGTTTCCTCTGACGGCTGTCACGGGCGCCAACTGCTGTAACAATTCCAAAATATCCGGCCCGCCGATATCACCGGCATGCAGAATCAGATCCACGTTTTTAAAAGCCTGCAAAACCTCAGGGCGCAGAAGTCCATGTGTATCGGATATCACTCCCACGACGTATTTATCTTTACAGGCATTCATTGATTCCATATCAGAAGCTGCAATTTATTCGTATATTATACCTTTCGCACGAAGTTTAACGCCCACAACACTTTTTATATTTTTTCCCGCTGCCGCACGGGCACGGGGCATTCCGCCCGATTTTTTTATCTAATCTTTTTACCGGCTTTTTCTTGACGGATGTTTCTTCCCCACCTGAAAAAACAAGATGTTGTTCTTTCGGTTTTTGAAAATTTTCGATCACTTCAGGCTCTGCCAACTGAATACGATAAAGAATGGAGAGGGTTTCTTCTTGAATACGGGATATCATATCCTGGAACATGTCAAACCCCTCTTTTTTATAAACAATCAACGGATTCTGCTGGGCGTACCCCCTAAGGCCGATGCCCTCCTTTAAGTGATCCATGCTGAGGAGATGGTCTTTCCACAGATGATCAACGGTTTGCAGCATGATGTATTGCTCCAGCTTTCTGAACTCCGCCGCACCCACTGTTTTTTCTTTTTCATTGTAAATTTGAAAGGCGGTATCAAAAATCAGCTGCGAAAGCCCTTCTTTGTTGAGGCCATTTAGGGTGTCTTCCTCCAGTTGTCCGATACGAAAATTGAACTGTTTGAACACCGCCTCGTCAATCCCATTGAAATCCCACTCATCAGGAAGTTTTTTATCATCTGCAAATGAATCGGCAATTTCATCTGCTTTATCGTAAATAATCTGTTCAATGTAATCCTTGAGGTTTTTCCCTTCCAGGGCCTCTCTGCGCTGTTTATAAATCACTTCACGCTGCTGGTTCATCACGTCGTCATATTCCAGGAGATGTTTACGGATGTCGAAATTGTGGCCTTCCACCTTTGCCTGGGCATTTTCAATGGCCCTGCTGATCAAATTGTGCTCGATCGGCTCCCCCTCTTGCATGCCGAGTTTCTCCATGATGCCGGTTATTCGTTCGCCGCCGAATATTCTCAATAAGTCGTCTTCCAGCGCCAGGTAAAAACGGGATGATCCCGGATCGCCCTGCCTGCCGGACCGCCCTCTCAATTGATTGTCGATTCGCCGGCTCTCATGTCGTTCGGTTCCCAGGATATGGAGTCCGCCAAGTTCAACGACACCCTCTCCTAAAACGATGTCGGTTCCCCTCCCGGCCATATTCGTTGAAATGGTAACCGAACCTTTCTGACCGGCCATGGCAATAATCTCCGCTTCTCCCTCATGATTTTTTGCATTCAGCACTGTGTGCTTGATACCCCTTTTTTTCAGCTGCTTGCTCAAATTTTCCGAGATATCGATGGAAATTGTTCCCACCAGAACCGGCTGCCCTTTTTGATTGAGTTCAACAATCTCGTCCATAACCGCTTCGAATTTCTCGCGACGCGTTTTGTAAATGACATCTGAATAATCGATGCGGATCATGGGTTTATTCGTTGGAATAACCATCACATCCAGATCGTATATTTTCTTGAACTCGGCGGCTTCGGTATCGGCAGTACCGGTCATGCCTGCGAGCTTATTATACATTCTGAAATAGTTCTGAAATGTAATGGTGGCCAAGGTCTGATTTTCATTTTCAATGGTCACAGCCTCTTTTGCTTCCAGGGCCTGGTGAAGCCCCTCACTGTAACGACGCCCCGGCATAAGACGGCCGGTAAACTCATCGACAATGATGACCTCCCCGTTCTTTACGATGTAGTCCACATCCCGTTTAAAAAGCGTATGGGCTTTCAGCCCCTGGTTGATGTGATGAAGGAGTTCAATATTTTTGGGATCATAGAGATTATCGACATGAAGAATCCGTTCTGCATTGGCGACACCTTCTTCGGTCAGCACCGAGGTTCGGGCTTTCTCATCGATGGAATAATCCCTGTCGCGTTTCAACTGGGGGATGATACCGTTCACCTGATAATATAAGTTGGTCGATTTCTCTGCAGGGCCTGAAATAATCAGTGGCGTTCGGGCTTCGTCAATCAAGATGCTGTCCACTTCGTCCACAATGGCATAATTCAGTTCGGGCTGAACCAGTGAGCTCCTGTCAAACTTCATATTATCCCGCAGGTAGTCAAAACCAAATTCATTATTGGTACCGTAAGCAATATCAGCGCCATAGGCTGATTTTCTTTCCTTGTCATCCAATCCATGCAGTATGGTACCGACGGAAAGCCCCAAATATTTATAAATTTGCCCCATCCACTCGGTATCACGCCGTGCCAAATAATCATTGACGGTAATAACATGAACGCCGTGTCCTGTAAGCGCGTTCAGATAAGCAGAAAGCGTGGCCACCAGTGTCTTTCCCTCTCCGGTTTTCATCTCAGCGATACACCCATTGTGGAGCACGATACCGCCGATGAGCTGAACATCAAAATGGCGCATCCCGAGGGATCTGACACTTGCCTCCCGTACTGTGGCAAACGCCTCGGGCAAAACGCTGTCAAGCGACTCGCCTCGTGCCACCCTTTCTTTAAATCGGATGGTCTGATTCCTGAGTTCCAAGTCATCCAGCGCCTGCATAGCGGGTTCCAGGCTGTTGATTTTCTCCACAACGGGCTGAAGTATTTTCAGTTCCCGTTCATTCTTGCTTCCGAACACCTTTGTTAAAAAATCCAAGAACATATGATACTTTTCCTCCGGAAATAAAATCACTGCGTGATTTTATATATTAACTTTCGTCCCTTCTGGAGCTTTTGCCAGAATAATGTTTCGATCATTATTCAAACTTAT
>CAYTAQ010000131.1:0-11214 GCA_964435695.1 uncultured Desulfobacterales bacterium
GTGGATGAATATGCCTGCATTCAGGTGATATATGCCTCATGCTTTTTGAGCGCCGCAGAGGACACGTGTATCGTTTTTTCAGCTTGTCAACCCTAATTATCAGTGATAATCCAGGGTTAGTAGTTGAGTGATTTGCAAATTGACATCGTTCTTGAGCGTTTGTTATTCAGATGCTCCGATTCGGAAGAGAGACCAATGGATGAAAATAAGGCAACCATGAATATCGCCCTCGTAGGCGGGCGAACCTATTGCGGAGAAGTTTTAGAAAAAATACACGCAGGATATATCGATTCAGATATTCACTCCCGGATTGTCGCGGTGGCGGATCCAAACCCGAGCTCACCGGGTATAGTGTTGGCCGAAGAGATGGGGTTACGAACATTTGTCGATTATTACGAGCTGTACAAACCGGAAAATCAAATCGATCTGATTATTATCCTTACGCCGGATTTGTCGATTTTGGAAGATATTCTTGCCACTCGGCCGGACACCATTCGATTGATGGATTACCATACGTTTGAACTTTTTTGGAAAGCCATCGGGGTGCAGGAACGAAAGCTCAGAGATCGGAATGAAGAAGTCGAAACGATTTTAAACGGGATTGAGGATTTTATTTTGGTTATTACGCCGGATAAGAAAATCATCGACGTCAATATGCCTTTTTTGGAAAAAATGGGTTTTGATCGCAATGAAGTCATCGGAAAGACGTGCTACGAGGTGTGGCGGCGGGGGGACCCGCCGTGCATAAAAGGAGATTCCATCTGTCCGCTGAACCAAGCGGTTCGGAGTAAGGAACCGTATGTCAGCATTTTAACGCGTTCGAACCGGGGAGGCGAGAAAAGGTATATCGAAGTCATCGTGTATCCCATATGGGAGAAAGATGGAAAGATTTCGAAATTTATCGAAATCAGCCGGGACATCACGGCTCGGAAACTGGAGGAAGAAGAGATCAAGCGCAACCTTGAGCGGATGGTGGAGGAAAGAACAAGGCAGCTGGGAGAGACGCAAGCAAAGCTGATTCATCAGGACAAGATGGCGTCGCTGGGCAAGCTTTCGGCATCGGTGGTCCATGAAATCAACAACCCAAACGCAGGCATACTCAACCTGATAGTGCTGATCCGGCGGATGATCAGCGAAGGCCCGGTGTCGGAGAAAGAGCTGTCGCAGTTCGAAAAGTACCTGGGACTTATGGAATCCGAGACTCGGAGGATCAGCCGAATCGTTTCAAATCTGCTGGCCTTTTCCCGCCAATCCGAAATGGAGATGCTGCCGATAAATGTAAACCAGCTTGTGGAAAAAGTGCTTTTGTTGAATTCAAATCTTATAAAAATTAACGACATCAAGTTGGAAAAGAATCTCGATGATCAGATACCCGATGTGAATGGATCGGAAGATCAGCTTCAGCAAGTGTTTATGAACCTGTTGTCCAATGCAGTGGAGGCCATGGAAAACCGCCGGGGGGGTATCCTGGCGATCAGCACCTCACACGAACGGGATATGAGAAATGTCGTTATCACATTTTCGGATACCGGTAACGGGGTTCCCGGAGAAAACATACCGAAGCTTTTCGAGCCCTTTTTTACCACGAAGAAAAATCGCAAAGGAGTCGGTCTGGGCTTATCCGTGGCATACGGTATTGTTGAGGAACATAAGGGTTCCATTCGGGTGGTTTCCAAAGAAGGCAAGGGAACGAAATTCATCGTGGAACTTCCCGTGGCATGATCTGTTTGTAAAAACCGGAAAAGAAAAATTATTTATCACGAACGCACGAAAGGATTTAATAATGTGTTTAGTGTTTTGTTTTAGTATTTAGCAGGTCTGACGACACGCCAACTCAGCGTAACCATGTAATAAAACACCAAACACCAAAACTAATTGTTTCAACCTTTATGGAGGCTCCTATGAGCGATACGCGGGTTCTTATTGTGGACGACGAACTGATCTTGAGAGAATCGCTGGCTGCATGGTTGGAGCGGGACGGGTACAATGTTGAAAGTGTTGCCAGCGGTGAAGAAGCCCTCGAAAAATTGAAACATACACGCTTCGACATCATGCTGGTAGATATAAAGATGAATGGGATGAGCGGACTGGAGGTGCTGGAACAGGTTGCTCACAATGATCCTGATGTCGCCGTGATCATGATTACGGCTTATGGGTCGATTGCCACCGCCATCGAAGCCATGAAAAACGGTGCAGAAGATTACCTGCTGAAACCTTTCGAGCCGACTGAGCTGGGAATGCTGATCGAAAAGATTATCGTCCGCCAGGCCCAGGCAAGGGAGAATCTGTTTCTGAGAGAGCAATACAAAGAACGGACGCGGTTTGAAAGCATGATCGGGCAGTCTCAACCCATGCAAAAAATTTTCGAGTTGATCCGGGATGTCGCCCCAATGGATTCAACGGCCCTGATAACCGGTGAAACAGGAACCGGCAAGGGCCTGGCAGCCAAGGCCATTCACACCAACAGTCCGCGCTGCGGTGGACCTTTTGTGGTTGTCAATTGCGGTGCCATCCCTGAACACCTCATGGAAAGCGAGCTTTTCGGTCATCAGAAAGGAGCGTTTACCGATGCCAAGGAAACCAAGAAAGGCCGTCTTGAAATGGCCCACGGCGGCACATTGTTTCTGGATGAAATCGGTGAAATCAGCATGCGGATGCAGATCGATCTGTTACGCGTTTTGGAGGATCGCATTTTTTACCGGGTGGGGGGTACCCAACCCATTGAAGCTGATTTCCGCGTCATTGCCGCAACCAATCGTGACCTGAAAACGGCCATTCAGGAAGAACATTTCCGGAAAGACCTTTATTACCGTTTGAACGTAATATCTTTCAAAATGCCGCCGCTTCGCGAGCGCAAGGAAGACATACCGCTTTTAGCGGAACATTTTATGCGCCGGTTTGCTCAGGAAACCAATAAACCCGTTGACCGGATTCGCCGCGATGCCATGGATGAGATGATGCTTTATGAATGGCCGGGAAACGTCAGAGAACTTGAAAATGCCATTGAAAGGGCGGTGGTTGTCGGTAAAGAGCGGGAGATTCGTCCGGAGGAACTGCCTTTTTTTATTGGGGAGCAGGCCGTCTGCGCTGCGGATAGTTCGTTGCAGGCGTTGGAGGAGGCGCACATCCACCGGATTCTCGATGCCAATCAATGGAATATCAGCAGAGGCGCCAAAATTTTAGGCGTGGATCGTTCAACCCTTTACGCAAAAATGAAAAAATACGGAATTCAGAAGCCGGATAAGTAATGCAGCCTGATTCTATTATCGCCATTTCGCCCATCGGAGATTTGGATATCGAGCATATTCGGCCTGTAAGAGATGAAATCAAACGCTTGTTTGGATATCCGGTCGAAATAATGCCCCTCATGGATGATGTTGAATTTGCGTATCATCAGGATCGGGGTCAATATCAGTCGACCCTTATCCTGGAAAAACTGGCGGCTTTGTCTCCCCCCCGAGTCATAAAAGTGCTGGGAATTGTTCATGTTGATTTATTCATACCGATTTTGACCCATGTGTTCGGGGAAGCGCAGTTGGGCGGGAAATCCTGCATTATCTCAACCTATCGTCTCAGACAAGGTTTGTCTATCTCGAGTAGTGAATTTTCATTGGCCTCACGGGTTGTGAAGGAAGCGATTCATGAAGTGGGCCACACCTTTAAGCTTCGGCATTGCAAGGAAAAAACGTGCATCATGCATTACTGCCGAAGCATCAAGGATGTCGATAACAAATCAAGACATTTTTGCCGATACTGCGATGTCCTGCTCGAGGACGAAAAGAAGCGGCTGACAGAGAAATAACCTATCGAATTTAGAAAGCTAATCGTTATTGGACGTGTTTCGGAAATCTTTCGATGGGAGATTTTGAAAACACATCCGGGAGGTGAAACACGATGAAAGACAATCCATACCGATCCTGGCCGTTCAAGGAAGCGGACAAATTGCGCAAGCGATTTCAAACTGCACCTGGCGGCCCTGTACGGTTTGAAACCGGTTTCGGCCCCAGCGGCTTGCCCCATATCGGCACATTTGCAGAGAATGCCCGTACCACATGGGTCTGTCATGCCTTTGAGTTTTTAACAGGATGGCCGACACAGCTGATTGCATTCAGCGACGATTTGGACGGGTTGAGAAAAGTACCATTGAATATGCCTCAGAAGGACATGCTGACGGACAATCTGGGAAAGCCGCTGTGCCGTATCCCAGACCCTTTTGAAACGGCTGAAAGCTACAGCGGTTATATGAATAACAAATTGAAATCCTTTTTGGACAGCTATCAATTTGATTATACGTTTCAAAGTTCCTATGAGGCCTATACACGGGGGGATTTCAACGAGGGACTTTCCATCATCCTGCAAAAGGTTGACGACGTCAAAGCGATCATTCTCCCCACCTTGAGCAAAGAAAAGCGGAGCGACTGGTCTCCCTTTTTCCCGATCTGTGAACGATGCGGCAGAATAAACAGCACGCGGGTAGTCGGATACGACGTAAAAAACAATGCCATCGATTACCGTTGTGACCGGGAAGAAGGCCTGGCAACGCATTGCGGTCATAAAGGAACGGTTTCGATTTTTAACGGCCGTGTCAAGGTGGGATGGAAGGTCGACTGGGCGCTGCGTTGGTATTCCTATGACATCGCCTATGAGATGTATGGCAAAGACTTAATAGAATCGGCAAAGCTTTCCGGCAACATCACGCGCTTGATGGGCAAGCAACCGCCTGCCGGCTTGTTTTGTGAACTCTTTCTGGATGAAGACGGCCGAAAGATTTCCAAGAGCGTAGGCAAGGGACTGACCATCGATTCCTGGACGGCGTACGCCCCCCTGGAATCGTTGCTTTATTACATTTTTCAGAATCCCAAGCAGGCCAAGCGGCTGTTCTGGGGGATTGTTCCCAAATCAGTGGATGACTATCTGACGGGACTCAATGCGTATGCGTCACTGGATGAGCAAAAAAAACCGGATGCCACCATGTGGCATATTTTTAACAAGGGGGCCGGCGTCCCTGAATTCGGAACCGCCGTAAATTTTTCACTCATCAACAACCTCATTTCCGCCGTTGGTGCGGATGATATTGATTTGATTTTTGAATATCTCAAGCGCTATGACCCTCGCATCGATGAACATCGAGCCATCATCGAGGATCTGGTGCATAAGGCCATGAACTACTACAGGGATTTTATCGTTCCGAACAAGCTGTATCGCCTACCGACGGCGCATGAAAAGAAAATGCTCAAGAGCCTCCGCAGCGAACTGGCAAAGCATGAGAACGATGACGAGAGGGAACTGCAAACCCTGCCGTTTGCCGTGGCTCGCGAATATGACGAGCAGCCGAACAATTTTTTTAAAATGTTTTATGAAATCGTATTCGGTCAGGAGCGCGGTCCCCGTTTTGGGACCTTTGTCCAACTGGTGGGCAGGAAAAAAGCACTTTCCTTGTTGGATAAAGCGGCCGGTGATTAGATCTTTAAAAAAAGCGAACTTTCAACACTCAACATCCAACATCGAATATTCAACGCCCAATATGGATGTTGCTCCGTTCCAGCATTTTTGATACGGAAAAATTTCCCCTCCGGAATGCGGAACGCTAAGTATGCAGAAAGTGCTTTTTCAGGGTGTCCCACCCGATGCGCGGCATGTTGCCGAAAAGATCATTGCCCAGGAACCCGCCGTCGGTTGCCAGGGGACCGGCTTGCGCTTCGATCAGCGCATAGACACGATCGACTTCTTTTTCCATGAAGGTTTCCGTTTCGGAGCCGATTCTGAGCGCTTTGAGATCCTGCCGCAAATTTTTGGCGTGGACCCGCAATATCCATCCATCGTCATACGGATGATCTTTGGCAAGATCCCCTTTTTCTCGCAGGCTTGAATTGATAGCCGTTACAATACCGCTGACTGGAGAAAGCACGTCGGCGGCGTGCTCACCACGATGAATCGACATGCCCGCTTGATGCTGGTTAACAACCTTGCCGACCAACGGTGATGCAATGCGGTCGAGAGGACCGAAAACACGCATGGCAAAATCGTCCAGACCGATTCTGACCTCTGAATTTTCCTCTATTTTAACCCATGCATGTCCTTGATGCAGGTAGTAGCCTTGAGGAATCTTAACCCCTGCAATATCGAGTACCGAGACCGGCTTAACGACTGCGCGAACCGTAAATTCATCTTGAAAATACTGATCGAATTCACAATCGCTGCATTGATACTCGTTTGTGCAAGGCCTGAATCCGATACGTCCCTTCATATGATGGATACACGGGCGTTTGCCAAGGGGCAGGGCATTGAGTTGATCATACCAAAATGCAATTTTCCCGCGATTTCCCTGTGGCACACGACCCTGCTGCCGCAGTGTTTTATTTTCAGCGGAAATTCGACGCAGCGCCTTGTCGAATTGGCAAGCTCTGCATTCAAAGTCAAACTTGCAGAATTTGTGTCTCACGGCGCCTGCCTGCATCCAAATACATTGAGGCGCATCATGGGGCGATCGGATGGGTTGGCGGGTTGTAATCATCGTGTCAATTCCTCTTAAATCAGGGTTGAACCGCATGCATGACCGTATAGACCCGGTACCCCGCAAGGCGGGGTACCGGGTTAGCTCGACGAGAATCATTCGTTGCCGGCGGCAGCTTGAAGGTATCAGGTTTTAAGGAACGTTTTTGTCAAATCGTTCCAGCCAAGATCCGGAAGATTTCCAAATATATCTTCTTGATAATAGCCGCCGTCGGCAGCCAGGGGACCGGCGACATCCTCAATCATTTTTTCGAGCGTGTCGACTTCTTGATTCATCCAGTCCAGGCAGTCCGTTTCCGCCATGAGATCCTTTACGGTTTTTTTGATGTTCGGGTTGCGCACCATGAAGAGCCAGCCGTCACCGTAGGGTTCATGGTTTGCCAGCCCGGGATTTTCTCTTACACGGGAATTGACTTCCACAATGACCCCATCGACCGGCGAAAGGACATCCGCTAGGTTGTCTTTGCGTTTCAGACCCCAGCCCACGGTGCCTTGGTTCAATTCTTTTCCCATGAGCGGAAGATCAAGCGCATCTGCCTTACCCAGAAGTTTCAAAGCAAAATCATCCAGGCCGATACGGATATATCCGCCGCTTTCGATGCGAGCCCAGGTATGACCGTTATGAAAGGAGTAATCGAGGGGTACATCGAAACCCTTTATCTGCATCATATCGGCTGGAAAAGTTTTGGTTTTGGTGGTCAGAACGTCTTCGAAAAACTGATCAAAATCACAGCTTGAGCACTGAAAATCATAAGCGCACAGCCGACTGGAGATTCTGTTGGTGAGACTGTGCCGGCACATCCGTTCAAGGGGCGGGCGTTTTCGCATGGCATCCTGCCAGCTTGAGTGCTTGCCATTTTCCACCTGCTTTTTCATGCCGAGGTCATATTTACAGGAAGTGCAGTCATAAAAGTTATTGCAGCTCTTGAAATTCGCTATACCGGCTTGCATCCAGAGACAGGGGTTCGCCGCTTTTGCTTTTTCATCGGGTTTTATTTTCCACACCTGACCGCCGAGAACCGCACCGATATCTTTTCCCGCACTTAAATCACGTGCCGTACCTTTTTTGTAAGAGGATCCGTATCCCAAGTGACTTCTTTGATCTTTCGTCGTTGCCGCCATTTTGCTCTCCTTTTGTGGGGTTGGTATTCACTGTCATGGTTTGCAGTATTTGTATCGCAAGCTATGTGCCAGATGGGTGAGGCGTGCGAAAAAAATAGTTGAACCATTTGATATAGCTAGTAAAAATTACTATGGATAGCAGCCCAAAGAGAAGTTTGGGGAAAGCAGACTTCATCCTAAAGTGTAGAAAAAAGCTACATCCCAATATTTCATTAGGAAGAATTTAGAGTAACATTAATAATATATTTAATTATATCAATATAATAAAATATATGTTGGATTTTGCATCGCCATTGTCGCGATTCCCGACATGTGCGCCAGGCAGTCTGTGCAAAGCGGTTTTCGACATGAAATGAATGACCGGGTTTTTAAGACCGGAATAAATGAGCGATCCCTCATACCACTTATTTTTATATTATTTACGGCGCCATTGTATTTCATAATTATCATTATCTTGATTATATTGCATATTAATATATAAAATGTTGGCACAACATTTTATTTTTTATGTTGACATTCCTTAAAAACCTGTTTAAAATGAATGAGTATTCATTCATAATATAGAAGGTTTTTTTAGCGGCACGGGGAGGTGTCCTATTAATAAAAAACGCAATACAAATGACAAATACCATCGGATATTGGAGGCCGCCACCAAGGTATTTGCCGAAAAAGGATTTTACCATTCCACGGTGGCGCAAATTGCCAAAGAGGCCGGCGTGGCGGACGGTACCATCTATTTATACTTCAAGGGCAAAGACGATATTCTGGTTCAGTTTTTTAATTATAAAATCAAACAGGTTTTTACGCGTTTCAGAGAAGAGGTGGACAAGGCCAATAATGCCGTCGATAAACTCCGGAATCTGATTAGAGGCCATTTGGATGAATTTCAGCGGGACAGAAACATGGCCATTTTATATCAATCTGAAACACACCAGAGAACCCGCCTGACGGAAGACCAGATCCGGGAGATGTCCACGATGTATCTCGACATTGTTACGGAAATCGTAGAGCAGGGCCAGCAAGAAGGCAGCATGCGGCAAAGCCTTTATTTATGGCTTGTCAAGCGATTCATTTTAGGCGCCGTTGATGAGGTCATCAACACGTGGATTCATTCAGGAGGAAAATTCGACCTGGTATCCATGGCGGATCCGTTGGTGGCGCTTTTTATGAACGGTATTGGCAGTGAAAGCACCAAAAGTGAGCAGCGTTTGGATTTAAAAGACTATACGTTCGATATGCTGGAAGATCGATAAATAAAAAAAAGGAGTTTTATCATGGCACAGACCATAGCGGATCGAAGGGACGTTGATTTTGTTCTTCATGAACAGCTTGGCGTGGAAGAACTCAGCAAGCATGAGCGCTTTGAAGAATTTAACAGGAAAACCATTGATTTGATTGTCTCAGAAGCGCGAAACATCGCTATAAAAGAAATTTTGCCCACCAGGGAAATCGGTGACAAAGAAGGTACGGTATTTGATAGCGGCAAGGTGACGGTTCCGGAAGCCTTTCACAAAGCATGGGAACTTTTCAAAGAGGGAGAATGGGTTGCCATGACCGAGGATCCAGAGTGGGGCGGTCAAGGCATGCCGCGAACAATCGCACTGGCTGCAGGCGATTATTTTAACGGCGCCAATTATGCCTTCATGATGTATCCGGGTTTGACCCACGGTGCCGGAAAACTTGTCCAAGCATTTGGGACCGATGCGCTGAAGAAACGATTTCTTAAAAAAATGTTCACCGGCCAATGGACCGGTACCATGCTCTTGACGGAACCCGAGGCTGGATCGGATGTCGGTGCCTTAACGACATCCGCCGTAAAAAATGAAGACGGCACCTATTCCATTACAGGCAGCAAGATTTTTATTTCTTCCGGGGAACATGATCTGGCGGAAAACATCATCCACCCGGTTCTGGCCAGAATTGAAGGCGCGCCTGACGGGACCAAGGGCATTTCCCTGTTTCTGGTTCCCAAAATCTGGGTGAACGGGGACGGCAGTCTGGGTGAGCCGAACGATGTCGTATGCACCGGTGTTGAAGAAAAGATGGGTATCCATGGCAATTCAACCTGTTCCCTGACCCTGGGCGGTAAAGGGAAATGCCGCGGCTTTCTGCTGGGGGAAGAAAACAAAGGCATGCGGGCCATGTTTCTGATGATGAATGAGGCCAGGCTCCTGGTGGGACTTCAAGGATTCAGCTGTGCAACCGCATCCTATCTGAACGCTGTAAATTACGCGCGGGAACGGGTCCAGGGTAAAAACCTGATGAAGGCCATGGAAAAAGAAGATTCGCCGTCGGTTCCCATCATTCAACATCCGGATGTCCGCCGGCAGTTGCTGAGCATGAAGGCGTATGTCGAAGGTATGCGAAGCCTTCTCTATTATGTGGGGTACTGCGATGATATTATCGAAATTTCAGATGATGAAGCGGAGAAGGAAAAGCTCAAGGGGATCGTTGAAATCCTGATTCCCATTTGTAAAGGCTACGCCACCGACCGGGCGTATGATGTGTGCAATATGGGTATGCAGGTGTATGGCGGGTATGGCTATATCAAGGATTATCCCCAGGAACAGCTGGTTCGGGACTGCAGAATTACCATGATCTATGAGGGGACCAACGGTATTCAGGCCATGGACCTTTTAGGGAGAAAGCTGGGTATGAACGGCGGCAAACCGATTTTGGATCTGCTGGGGGAGGTTCAAAAGACCATCGCAACGGCCAAATCCTTAGCGGCCACCATGGAACTCGCAGCCAAGGTTGATGAAGCGCTCAATAAACTGGGTGAAGCTGCCATGCATATGGGGAAAACAGCCATGTCGCCCAAGGTCATGGAGGCATTTGCGTTTGCATATCCTTTTATGGAAGTATTCGGGGACGTGACCATGGCATGGATGCTGCTCTGGCGGGCATCCTTAGCGGCTCAACAGCTTGAAAAAGGGGCAAAAAAGAAAGATGCAATCTTTTATGAAGGGCAGATGAAGAGCGCGGAATTCTTTGTGCATTCAATTTTACCGGTTACGCTTGGCAAAATAAACGCCATTCTTGCGGGTAATGATGCGGTCATCAAGATATCAGAGGATGCTTTCGGCGGAAAATAAATTCCCGTGTTGCACTGTCGGTGTAGAGCATCCCGATGATCCGCTTCGCTTTCTGGTTTTTGCTTGTTCGGACGGTTTATATATGCTAACAATTTTCGGCCGCTATAGCAGGCCCTATAAATTTGTTCCGATTTTAAGAGGAAGGAAAACCTGAATATGGAAACCGTATTGATATCTCCGGCCAAGGCGCTAATTTTCAACATGCCGACCATTATTTTTTCTTTTTTGATTCCGATTACAGGGGTGGCGATTTTTGCCTATATTATTTCCATCAGGCTTGCCCCGCTGGTTCTGGCGGCGCCGGATCCCCGGTTGAACCGATTTTTCGAGCGCATAAAAACCGTCCTTAAAATCTGGCTGCTTCAATACCGCCATCCAAGATACATGATGGCGGGTGTGCTGCACATCATGATTTTTGCCGGGTTTCTTATTTTAGGCATTCGATCGACCTCCCTGGTGATACTGGGAATTTCGGAAAATTTTG
>CAYTAQ010000132.1:0-11212 GCA_964435695.1 uncultured Desulfobacterales bacterium
CCTGCCCCTACAGCGGGGTTAGGGGATATCATCGGCGCATTCAAATCAATCACAACGCACGAATATATACAGGGTGTAAAACAACGCGGGTGGACACCGTTTCCTGGCAAACTATGGCAGCGTAATTATTATGAACACATCGTCCGTAACGAAAAAGAATTAACCCGAATCCGGGAATACATAAGAAACAACCCGGCCCAATGGAATACTGACAAAGACAATCCATTTATACGATTCTGCCTTTTTTTTATGTCTCCCTGACCAAATACATTCCCTGCAGCGACCAGACCAACCTGTTATTAACCGTCACGTGTCATCTCATGCATTTATTTCCTTAAGAAGCCTACTTGACCCAACCATATCCATTCTGTATAAATAATAAACGCTTCAATCGCACCCGATTCAGACCTGAATCTGCCGTACCAACCTTTGCCAGAACACGCAGAACTTGATGCATGATTCCGGTACTGCACCTACCGTAGAGTCACGCCTGCCATTATTCTAATGGTAGAACCGTAAAGCTAAAACAATTAAAGAAGGAGGACAAGACATGATACTTATGGGGACTTATTCAATGCCAAACGACAAGACGGAAGAATGGAAGAAATGCATGTTGGATTTAGCTGCGAATCCACCCACTGCAGGCATAAAGAAATGGCAGACATTTTCGTGTTCTGATGAGTATGGATATAAAGGTTACAATCTTATCTTTACAGAGAAGGGAAAAGAGGACGAGGCGCTCATCGAGATAGCTAAGACGATGTTTCCATTTACCCAGATAGAAGGAACTTCGTGGATACTTGAGCCATTGATGGGTGTGACAGATGCCCTGAAGGTATTGGAGGGAAAGTAAATAACCTCCAATCAACTCAATCGGAAAGTTTGATTCGTAGATCAGTTTCATCCGAACAGACCGGAGGTCGGAAACGACCTCCGGTCACTATTCTTTCCAAGATAATTCATCTCTTGACCCAACTCCAACCATCCTGTATAAACTTTATAACACACTTGAATTGCACCTGATCTGAAGCCGGATCTTTTAAATCTCAACGGGTCTGACCTCTTTCTCGAGCTGTCACTGCCTTTCTAAATCGTATCATCTTATCTTAAATTACAACCTTATTGAAGATAGGTGATTCAATGCCTCCAGAACAAAAGACCGTCCGCAAACTCAGGGCAATTCTTTCCGCCGATGTCGAGGGATAAAGTATTTTAATGGCTGATGATGAAGCCTTTACCATCCAGACGCTGAAAACCTGCCGGAAAATTATGTATGACTGCATCGCAATCCTTATCGGGTTGCGGCATTTTTTTACATACTAAACTTTCCGTGCGTGCGATACAGGCCCAATAATCGTTAAGCATGCAATTTAATTTTTAAAAAAGTTCCATCTGAGAGGGATTCCTATCAGCCTCGACATGCCTCATTTGATTGCGTACATGTTCAAGGTTATTTTCCTGAAGTTCGGCGGACCAATTTTTACAAAACTCGGGCTGGGGCTTGCCCGAATAATAGACTTCCAACACCCCTGCGTCAATTTTTTTGATAATCAAGGGGTCATTAAATATCAATTCTGTTTCCTGTGCGGTCACTACCGGGAAGCCATAGTGTTTATTCAGATATTTAAGCCCGCCTTTGGTTTTTAACCGATCAACAACAAATCCCAAATGCTTAGCCAGTCTTTTGCGAATCAGCTGCCTGGACGAATCAACAATAACATCCTTAATACGGTTAATAATATTTTCCAGAGAACGTTCTATTTCGTATCCAACACTGTTTCTCCCTGAGGCAATTGCGGCGGCCGTTGTTGTTCCTGTGCCCAAAAAGGGATCGAGAACAATATCGCCTTTAGCAGAGTACATGTTAATGAGACGGTAAACGACCTCAAAGGGATAAGCGGCACTTCTTAGCCGGGCATCTTTATCGTTGAGGGTCTGAAGTGTGCCCTTGACGTCAAACCACACATCTGAAAACCAGCTATTGCGCTCCTCCCAAAAGATGGCGCTTTCACGTCTTAATTTTTTCTCATCCTCATTTTTGAATTCCCTTTTGGGGCCTTTTCTCAAAATTAAAATATATTCATGTTCCAATGTTACATAAGCACCTGCCGGAAGCATGCCTGAGCCCATAAATTTGTTGGGCGCATTGGTCTGTTTCCTCCACAGAATACAGGGAAGCGCAGAAAACCCAAGTTCCAGCGCAGCTTTCAAAATTCTCATGTGGTTCGGATACAATGCGAAACTGCCGTTAATGGTCCTTGTTGCATCTCCGATATTGATGCAGGCAAAACCACCGAATTTTAACACCCGGTAGACCTCTTTCCAGACCTGATCCAATACCTGATGCATCAGTTCAAAGGCATTTGATCCATCCCTTTTTTGCAGCGCCTTCTTCACAGATGCGCTCTGCCCGGCAAACATTTCATCCCACATGTCAATCATCGGATACGGTGGGGATGTTACCATAAGGTCAACGCTCTCAGACGACAGCGTTCCCATGTTCACGGCGTTGCTGAATATAATTTTATGATTTGTTTTCATCGGGATTTTAAAAGATGCGTCCTACCTGTTCGGACAGCATCAAGAACCAGTTTTCCTGTCAATATCAATTTCCCAAATTTGCTTTTCTTCTTGTCCATTATCATGTCAAAAAGTTCTTCACGTGTTTGTGGCGGTATTACTTCGGCAGGATTTTTCAAAAGGGATATCGATCCGGTCGGGCAGTTAGAGACACAAACACCGCATCCGAAACAACGGTCCCGATTTACAACAGCGACCTTTTCTTTTTCATAAACCTTCACCGCACCGATCTGGCAGCTTTCTTCACAATTACCGCATCCTTCGCAGGTGTTCTTGTCCACTGCGGCATGGAAATTCGTGGCCCAGAAATCCAATGGTTTTGGTAAATTCTTGTGAAGATTTAGCATACCGCAACAGCATCCGCAACACGAGCAAATGAACTCAGCCCTTGCTGTATTTGAAGGCTGAAGAACCAATCCCTCCTTCTGATTCTGTTCTATAATCGAAATCGCATCATCGCGGGTGATTTTCCTGCCGACATCACTTGCCAGGACCATCTGAGCCATGTCACCGATCGCAAGACAGGTTTCTTTTCGATCCGTTGCCTTGCATGGCTTACCCTCTATTGATTTTTTTTTACGGCAAATGCATTCAATGATGACAAAGGGTTCTTCAGCCTGTTGCAGCAGGGTCGTTATTTCATCAAAAGTGCTTATATTTTGCTGTGGCTGGATGCTTTTGGCGACGGGTATGGTACGCAGTTGTGGGCGCTCTGTACTTAAAAATTCGATACCAAAACTCCTGCCCGAAGTATACTCATTGAAATCCTTTATAAACTCCGGAGTTAGTCGATCAAGTTGAAATTCGTACATCCCCACAATAAAAGGCGCATTGCAGTAATGCTTTTTATCATTTTTTATTTTGAACTCAATTCCGCCCTTTTTCTGAATACGATCAAGAATTTTCTCCAGTTCTTCGGGTGATCCGGCCAGATGCTCGACTCTGCCATAAATAATTTTAAGCGGCTCAAATTTGTAGCTTAAAAACGAGGCAATTTCCGCTTCTTCGGGTGTAAAAATGTGTTTCAATATTCTTATTTCTACGCCTGTTTTCGTAGCCGGAAATCCGACAGCTTGATTATCCAGGTGCTTTTGCAGTTTGGTATAAACCTGATCATTTTGCTCCATGCTAGAATACCCTCTTCAGTGGTCCATGTGCCTGCTTCTTTTCTTCATCAGACAAGCCCAAGCTTTAGGTGGTTTGGGGTGATTAGAACCGAAGCGGCTTGCGCTGAGCAAAAGGATTTCAAAATATGGTTCCACTGCGACAGTTATATCATATGCTGAATGCCTGGGAGGACCGGCTAAAGGCCCCGGACCACGCGGAGGTTCATCAGCGCTTCCTATGATACTCAGCCACAACCCGTCTTCTGCTAAGTAATATGCAACTCTTTCTGCGAACAGTTTGCGTCCCGGATAATCGAGAAGATGCCAGCAACCTCGATCGAATATGAAGCCAAAAGGTGCACCGGGCACGTCATGCTCAAGGAAAATTAGCGATAGAAATGTGCAGGGGACATCGGCTTTGAAAGCATTCTCTTTGGCCTCTTGGATTGCAGTCTCGGAGACGTCCACTCCTGTTACCAGGAAACCCTGTTGTGCCAGCCAAATAGAATTGTGACCGGTCCCGCAACCGATGTCCAGCGCTTGGCAGCTTTCGATCGGTTTTTTTGTCACTGCATCGATGAGGTTAAAATCCGGTCTCCCCAAGTCCCAAGGGGTTGTTTTTGCTCTGTAGTGCCCTTCGAATTGTTCCTGCTTAATTTTATCTTGATCGGCCATTGGTGCCCCCTATCATTATGTCTAACTCGACCACGATGCATCATTCATTAGAACGCTGAAGCTCACTTTGTTTTGCATGAATTTATTCCGAAAGGCAAATAAGCCGGACAAAACCCGATTGCTGCTGTAATCATCGGCAGCACGCCAATAGCACCCCACCAACTCTTGAAATAAATACCAATAAATATAACGATTAAACCACCAATAATTCTTATTGCCCTGTCGGCTGATCCTATATTTTTCTTCATAGCTTACCTCCTAGGAATATGTTTTGATACCATCATTGATACCTAAATGATTATATCAAATTTGTACCGGTATTTCCAGTTATACCGGTTGTCATAAATTTTCATGCCCATGCGCGCACAACGAAGCATGAAACAATAATTTATATTGAAATGTCATAGCTATCCTCTAAATAATAAGCATGAAAATTTAATCAAATAAAAAGGAGGACAGCCATGACACAGAAAAACAGGAACAAAATAATTTCAGTTATGCACCCTATTTGTTGTGGTTTAGATGTTCATAAAAAAATGGTTTCTGCTTGTATCATTATCACCGAGCCGGATGGCGAAAAATCATTTGTTGTCAAAGAATTTTCAACGTTTACCGATGATCTTTTTCGGCTCAAATCATGGCTTTTATCGCATGCATGTAACGTTGTCGCCATGGAGAGCACCAGCGTCTATTGGCGGCCCGTTCACAATGTGCTTGAGCTGTTTTATAGCGGTATCGCGTTCCAAACAATTCAGTCTTGCCAATCCAAGGCCATCTGGCATATCATATTCCAAACAATATTTCGGAGTCTATATGACCAACCAATAAAAGCGATGTTAGCCATAATCGTTAATAGGCAATTTTCATAAAATATCCGGGCGAGCAAAAGCCTCCATAAGGAATAGACAATGGCATTCAACCTGAACCAGTTACTTGAAAAGATTGCTCAGATAGCACCGAATCCCTATATCCAAGCCGGTTTGATCATTATCCTGTTTGCCGTTCTGGCAAAGCTTGTTGACATTTTCATCACCCGGTTCATGCGGCGCCTGCTCACGAAGACCCGCATTACTTTCGACGACCAGATTTTGGAAATTTTTCACAAACCCATCTTTGTCAGTATCGTGCTTTTCGGTCTGGCCCTGGCAACGGACCGGCTCGGTTTTTCGCTGAACGTCTACTTCGTAACTCTGAGCGGCCTGAAAACCGTGGCCATCTTTCTCTGGTCCATGGCTGCCGCACGGTTCATGAAGCTGATTGTAAAGGTGGTGAGCCGGGATGAAAGCCGGTTCACGCTGATTCAGGATCGTACCTTGCCGCTGTTCAATAATCTGTTGGTGATCCTGGTGGTGGCTCTGGCGATTTACTTTATTTGTCTGACCTGGAAAATCGACATGACGGCCTGGATAGCATCGGCAGGAATCATCGGCCTGGCCGTCTCGTTTGCCGCCAAGGACTCCCTGGCCAATCTGTTCTCAGGGGTCTTCATCCTGGCGGATGCTCCTTACAAGCTTGGAGATTTTATTGTACTGGATTCGGGCGAGCGGGGGCAGGTGACCCATATCGGTATTCGCAGCACCCGGCTGCTGACCCGCGACGATGTGGAGATTACGGTGCCCAACGCCATCATGGGAAACGCCAAGATCACCAATGAGGCCGGCGGTCCCCAAGAAAACTTCCGCATCCGTATTAAAGTGGGCGTGGCCTATGGATCGGACATCGACAAGGTCCACGCGGTGCTTCTGGATGTGGCCGAGAAACAGCCGGAGGTCTGCAAATCACCGGCACCAAGGGTGCGCTTCCGGGCCTTCGGCGAATCGAGCCTCGATCACGAGCTGCTGTGCTGGGTCGAAAGACCGGTGCTGAAAGGCAGCGTGACCCATCTGCTGAATACCAGTGTCTTCAAACGGTTTCGTGCAGAAGGCATTGAAATTCCGTTTCCCCAGCGGGATGTTAATATCAAATCGACATCGTCAGCGTCAAAAATAGGGGACGTCCGTTAGATATTTATATTTTAAGATTTTAGCAGGTATTGTGGAATTAAGATATCCATTTGTCCGAACGACGCAGTTTCATTGATAGTATAGCAAATATAAATATCTAACGGACGTTCCCTGTATCGCGATATTTTATATTATTGGCGGGTCAGGCAACCCTGAGCAGCTCGAGATCTTCTTCTTGCGGAATGAATTTAAGTGCTTCGCACATGTAATCAATGTTGTTTTGAATGGCCATTTTTCGATGCTGGCCAACGGGATTGCCTTCTGCAAAGGATTTGGCCATGATGGCCAGCAATTTGACACGTTGGTAAAAAATGTGGTCATTTTCAAGCAGTCTCTCGGATTCAGGACTGGATCTGAAATTGTTGTAATACCCATTCCAGTCTACACAGTCTTTGGCCACTGCTTCTGCGTTTCTGACAATGGCTTTTAGTCGATATTCTCCTGTCGGATAATTGTTAAGAAAGGCTTTGGCCATAATAACGAGCAGCCGCAATCTTGAGAAGAAAACATCATGATTCTGCATCGTTTTCATGTTTTGGGGGTCGGCACCTAATCGATTCATCATTTCCCCTTGTCAACTCAGTTCTGCTTTTAATTAAAAGGATGAAACATTATAAAATAAAAAAACAATGCTGTCAAAGGCATACGTAGAGCGTTTGTCATAAAAATTAAATTTGGAATTATCACCCAAGCAAAGGTTGCGTTATAACCGCTTGAAATTGTAATCGGTTATAGGCCCGTTACTTTTTATTGCCTGAATAAGGCCCGAAGATTTTTTCCCCCTTCAAGAAGTGACTGCCGATATCCCTTCGCAAATCGAGCCGGTTGCCTTCCGGATTTTCACGGGGAATCACCCGTATCTTGCCGTTGTCAAAGGCATTCAAAAGCTTTTTTCGCAGCCGGTCGGCGACATCCCCTCGTTTTTCAGTTTCCTTGACGGTTGCATTTGCATTAAGGAAAGCAACGCGGGTGCCGTCGGATTTGAAACGATTTTCTTCTTCCACCCATGTCATGGCTGAAGGAATAACCTGGATTCCCTTCCGTTTCAAATACTTCAAATCGATTTCCATGGGCTCGCCTTTGGTACAGGACCATGGATAGCCCTTTTGACCGTCCGGTCCTCCCGGTCCCGTCATCAATGCAATACAAATGGAAATCTGATCTTCTCTGATTTCCGGTGACACCCGGTCCAGATTCCCCTCGAGTGTCGCTTCAAGCAATGCTCCGAGATTTCTTAAGCGGCGGGCCACCGGCTGCACCTCCGGTTCCCCCGGACGAATATTGATTTCACTGACGCGGATATTTGTCGGCTGCATGGCGCCGTCAAAAGAGACAAAACATCCCGGATAAAGGACGCAGGGCCGCAAAATATTTTTTTCTTTCATTTTTTGGATGAGCGGCTGTGCAATGGTTTTACCGGCCATGTCCAGGAGGGCAGGGGTTTCCATCGGATGCGGCGAGACAGCTCCTGTCCCGCCGGTAATAGGATTATTCTTGCCGGCGGGTCCTTCAAACCGTTCAGGATAGTCCATGGCGGTCGGCAGGATTTGGTAGTTACCGTTTTGATCCACCAGAATGGTAAAACTGATTTCAACCCCGGACATGAGGGATTCAATCAATAACGGCCAGGGTCCCTTTTTTCCGAAAAGCCTTTTATAACTGTCCTTATAATCTTTCAATAAGGTGTCGTAAACTTCCCGAATTTCCCACGAATTTAACATGATTCGGGCGCCTTTCCCTCCGGCGCTGTAAGGATATTTTAAAACGGCGCCGCCGAAATTCTGTATGTAATTCAAGCAGGTATTGAGTATGGCGTCATAATCCTTTGCATCGGCGTGCTCCCAGGAGGCTGCCACAGGAATGCCGGCCTCCCGACATAATGCTTTGCATTGAATCTTATCCCCTTCAATGAATGCCCCTGCCTTGCTCAACCCAAGGATTTTATTTCCAAACCCTTCTGCTGCGACGGCATCCACCAACCCTTCGAACAAGAGTGTTTCCGGCATGGGGATGACGTAATCGACAGCACCTTCCTTAAAAGCTTGAATTATGCTATCCGCATAACTTTGCATTGCGTTGTCCTTTGTGGGAATAAACGTCAGCGGCAGGTTTATCTGCTCTGTATACTTCGGCATGGAGGGGGTGCCTCGAATGACCATGCCTTGAAAATCATCCGTATAAAGGTCGCTGGTGGCAGTCGATACGACAAGTGCCCACAGGAGGGTTCGGCCATCTGTTCCGGCGAATGCAATTTTTTTCATATGCGGTATCCTTTTCCCGTTTGATTCATCGCCTTGGACATTAGCAAATCGCAACAGTCTTGGTCAAACGCTAATCCGCTTTTCTCATGAAGAATTTGAATTCGATTTTAAATGAATTCACCGGCTGATAATATTTATCCTTGAAATCACGTTGGCGGATGTAATATATTGACATAAAACCGAAGTTAAATCTGGATTTTGCAGGTTACAGAAAGCGGCGTGTATGTTTCCAGGATTTGATAGAATCGTTGAAGAGCGCATCCGGCAGGCGCAAAAAGAAGGTAAATTTGAAGAACTCCCAGGTAGTGGTAAACCGTTGCCTGAAGAGCAAATATGTGTAGCGGAAGATATCCGGTTGGCCTATAAAATATTGAAAAATGCCGACTGCCTTCCACCAGAGCTGGAATTGAAAAAAGAGATCAAAAGTACCCAGGAACTTTTATCCGGCATGGAGGAAACCGCTGAAAAATATAAAACATTACAAAAACTGAACCTGCTTATTATGAAGTTGAATTCATGCCGAAAATCTTCCGTCGCGTTCGATGCCCCGCAAGAATACCTGGGTTTGCTATCAGAGCGTTTCGGGGCGCATGCCTCATGTGGTCAGAAAAAAAAGAATGACTGAGCGGGCAGGAAATAAACAAAGCCAAGGCCTGTTTAAAAGCGTCATGCTGGCCTATTTTATTTTGGTGCTGCATGTTATTTTAATGGTCGGTCTGGGGCTTATCGTCATCTTTTTTCGAGGAATTGTTCAATATGTGCTGTGGATATTTCTCGCAGGTTCGGCTGCGATCGTCGGGTTCGGATACTATTTTTACAGGCGAATGAAAGCGGAAGGCAAGACGTTAAAGCAGATGTTGAAAACACCTCTGTTAAACGGCAGACCTGTTGAGCTAAGCCTATTGGGCGGCTTGGCATCATTCCGCGTCGGTCCTCCCACCAGAAACCTCGAGCACAATGCGGTTGGTTATCATGCTGTACATCAGATCGAGGATCCGGAAACCATACGGATCCGGGAGATCACCGAATTTGCGAGGCTTCTGGAAAACAACCTGATTACCCGGGAGGAATATGAGAAGGCTAAAAGGCAAATCCTTAAATAGGCAGGTGCGGCAATGAAAAAAATCAATCTGGCACTTATATCCGGCGGCATCTCATCTGAAAGGGAAGTTTCCCTGAACAGTGGAAACCAGGTTTATGATGCCCTGAACAAGGAAAAATACAATATCATCCGCTATGATCCTAAGGTGGATCTGCCACGCCTCATGGCCGAGGCGTCTCAAATCGATGCCGCACTGATCATACTCCACGGGCCCTACGGAGAGGACGGAACCATTCAGGGATTATTGGAACTTCTGGACATACCCTATCAGGGGTCGGGCGTAATCGGGAGCGCCGTCGCCATGAATAAACTCGCCACAAAACGGTTGTATGAAACTGCAGGCCTGCCGATGCCGCCATACTTCGTGCTGGAGCGCGGCGACAAACTCGACCCGGCGGACTGCGCACTGCGTCTGGGACTTCCCCTTGTCATCAAGCCGCTGGAAGCCGGTTCAAGTGTCGGCATGTCCATTGTCAGAAACGAATCGTCCATGGTTGCAGCCGCTGACAAGGCATTTGAGCATGGGGACGCCATATTGGTAGAAGCCTATATCGATGGCGTCGAGTTGACAGCCGGTGTTATCGGCAATAAAGATCTTCAGGCATTGCCGTTAATTGAAATTATTCCGGATGACGCCCATGAATTTTTCGATTATGAAGCCAAATATACGCCCGGCGTCACGCAGGAGATTTGTCCTGCCCGGGTGGATGATGCCCTCACCGAGAAAGCCCAGCTCTATGCGAAAATGGCGCACAGAGCCCTTTTTTGCGAAGGATACAGCCGTACCGACATGATGCTGTCAAAAGGGGAGCTATATTTGCTTGAAACCAACACGATTCCCGGGATGACCGCAACCAGCCTCTTGCCCCAAGCGGCCCAAGCAGCAGGCATTTCATTTACGGAACTGCTTGACAGGCTCATCGAGCTGGGCATCGATAGACATAACAGCAGAAAGTGAGCGTTTCAAATTTTAAGAATATTAGATTTAGAAAAGGGTAATCCGTGATCGTTAAAAATATTAATGAACTGACCTGTGCATATCAACAACTCCGTTCAGGCGATATCGTCAGTGCCAGGATAGTTTCAAAACATCTGAAACAGATCCTGCTGATTGATCTGCTGGAACGGGGTGTGCGTTGCTGTCCTTCGGCGTTGTCTCAGGTTCTGAACGGTTCCAAAACAGCTCAGGGATTGATTTTAAAGGACTGGATGATGCCTGAAACGCTGGTGATTCAGCGAAGAGCCGATCTTATGAAAGCGATCCAGGCATATCATCATAAAGGGGTGCGGCAGGTTGTTACAAAGGCGGATAAAATGCACTGCGGATACGGCATCAGACTCTGGGAAAATACTGAAATGCTCTACAGCGTTATTGCTTTCTCAGAAGATGCATATCCATTTTTGCTGCAACCGTTTTTGGGGGATATTACCGATCTGCGCGTAATTGCCGTTGGGGAGTATATGGAAGCATATATTCGGCATAAC
>CAYTAQ010000133.1:0-11126 GCA_964435695.1 uncultured Desulfobacterales bacterium
CGCAATAATGGGCTCCAGGGTTGCGGTGATGCTCGCGCGGGTGGATCGGATAAGATTGATGCCTTCATAATAAAATCCAAAGGGGAGGATCGTCCCCATGGAGCCGATATAAACGATCCATATCCAGGTGACAAAAGAATAATGATGCATGAAAGCCTTTAAGGGCGGATGGAGAATATTCCAGACGATGGAGGCAAAGAGCACGGCATAAAAGAGGACGGTCCACGGATTGTACCGGCGCATGCCGTATTCGCCGTGCACCGAATACCAGGCAAAGGTGATGGCCGCACCGATGCCTGCGAGGATGCCGGCGCGATTCATGGACAGGATATCGAGGTTATATGCCCCGACCACCAGATAGCAACCGAATACAGCACTGATGATGGCTGCTATGACATAGTGGCTCAATTTTTCGCGGGCAAACACAACGGTATATAAGGCGATGAAAACCGGTGCTAAATACTCGAGAAGAATTGCAGCGGCAACATGGATTTTACTGATGGCAAAAAGATAGAAAAACTGCACGCCGGCCATTCCGAAGACGCCCAGCACGAGGAAGTAAGGGATATCGCTCAGCGAGATCCGCAATAACGTCGGGCAGTGGAAGCCCAGCCATACAAAAAGCATGACCGCACAGACCGTAACGCGGAGCTGAACCAGTTGAAAGGGCGAGAGCCCGTGGTTGAATAAATATTTGGAGGCAGTGGCGGACAACGCCCACAGGAGAGCTGCCAGAATGACATACCCATATCCCCACCGGTAATTTTTAGTTGCACGATGAAGAACCATATTCTCCTTGATTAAGTTTTATTTGCATAATATAGCGGTTGTCATAAATTTTCATGCTTACCATTCAGAGAATAGCGATAACATTTCAATATATATTTTGTAAATGTGTATTCCATGGTTGATGTTTTATTCAGAAAAGCTTCATACGAAGACAGCAGCCTCAACGCAGTTATTTTCGAGATACTGGATGCCACCGGTGCCGGTGCGATTCAAAAGGGTTCACAGGTTCTGATCAAACCGAATCTGTTGCTGCCTGCAACCCCGGACCAGGGGATCACGACCCACCCTGCTGTTGTTAGAGCCGTTACAGAATATGTTATCGAAAAAGGCGGCCATCCGATCGTTTCAGATAGCCCCGGTATGGGCTCTTTTAGAAAAATACTAAGAAAAGGGGGATATGCCGCTGCGCTTGACGGACTTAAGGTCACGCTCAAGCCCTTTAGAGAATCCGTGAAAGTCGATATCGGTGAACCCTTTGGCGCTGTTGATATGGCAAAAGAGGTTTTTGAATCCGAGATGGTCATCAATTTGGCAAAGCTGAAAACCCACGCAAAGATGCTGCTGACCTTGGGTGTAAAAAACCTTTTCGGCTGCATCATCGGCTTGAGAAAACCCGAATGGCATCTTCGAGTCGGCACCGACCGAAGAATGTTTGCCCGGCTTTTGGTTCAAATTTACCAGGCGATCAGACCCGAGATTACGATTGTCGATGGTGTGTTGGCCATGGAAGGTCAAGGCCCCGGGAAAAGCGGAACGCCCCGGGAACTTTCTTTGCTTGTCGGAAGCAAAGATGCCATTGCAGCGGACATGGCCATTGCCAGCGTGTTGGGTCTGGATCCGGCAACGCTTTATACCAATAAAATGGCAAAAGAAATGAACGTGTCGCCGCAAGCTATTCACATTAATGGAAATTTTAACATTTTGAATGATTTTGAGTTCCCGGAGATCGGACCGCTGTCGCTTGGGCCGGATTTTCTCCACGGATTTATGCGAAGGTATGTCCTGCAAAAGCCGGTGGTTGATAACAGTGTGTGCAAATTATGCGGGGAATGCTGGCGCTACTGCCCGGCAAAAGCGATCGATCATAACATCAAAGGCATCCGGTATGATTATAACGCCTGCATCCGTTGCTATTGTTGCCTGGAAATCTGCCCTCACGGCGCCATACGGATGAAAGAACCATTGCTTGGAAAAATTGTTCGCAGAATGATCCCTGAGGCAATTGAGAGGATTTAACGATAGTTGACATTCAGACCCTTTTTCTATATCGTTCAGAAAAACGGCATGGCTTAGCTTTTTTAAAATGGAGGTGACACATGGCAGGTATTAACAAAGCGATCCTGATCGGCAATCTTGGCGCGGATCCTGAGGTTCGATATATGCAGGATGGTACTGCGGTGGCGAGTTTCAACATTGCGACATCGGAGGCGTGGAAGGATAAGGCCAGCGGAGAAAAAAGGGAAAAGACCGAATGGCATCGGATCGTTGCTTTTAGGCGCCTCGGTGAAATATGCGGTGAATATCTGTCCAAGGGGAAACAAGTCTATATCGAAGGGCGGATTCAGACGCGGCAATGGGAAGACAAGGAAGGTATTAAACGCTATACAACGGAAATCGTAGCATCTCAAATGCAAATGCTGGGATCGAAAGATGATTCGTACGCTAATAATCGGGGCACCGGGTTCCGCAGGGATGAAACTGCCCAGGACCAATCAGCTCCGGGCCCTGGTTTTCCGGGAGAACCAGACGACGATATTCCTTTTTAGTACTTTAAGTGTAATTTTTACGTATTTAATGACAAAACCTTTTCAACCACAAAGACACGAAGAAAAAAAGAAAGAAAAACCTTTTGTGCCCTTTGTGTCTTTGTGGTTCAGGTTTGCCCGTGTTGGGGTATAAATATAAAGGAGGTGATTCGTGAAAAATGTACGACGGAAATTAAAGCCGGCCTGTCTGTTTTTAGCGATTTTCATGCTCGTGATATCCATGCCGTACCAGGTCGCGATTGCGGCAATGGTAACCACCGAAGACTTAGTGAATTCCGGTAAGGCTGTTGAAGCCCGGGCCTGCATTTCAGAGGTGCTGGCCCGGGAAGATATTCAGCAGGCCTTAATATCCAGGGGAATAGACCCGATAGAGGCTCAGGCCAGAGTGGACAGTCTGTCCGATGCCGAAGCCATCCGTTTTGCCGGGATGGTTGAGCAGTTACCCGCCGGTGGTAACGTAATGTGGGTTGTCGGCCTGGCTGTTTTTGTGTTTATCGTTCTTTTAGTAACAGATATTTTAGGTTATACGAACATCTTTCCCTTTGTTAAGAAGAAAGCTTAAAAATAGATGTGATGTTAAACAGCAAAGGGGTATTTTCCTGTTCCTGGTTTTGCTGTTGTTTCTGCTCTGTAGTTGCGCGGGCAATACGGCACGCTACCGGACCATGCCGGATCATGGATTGCCTGCGCAGCAAGTTCTGCCCGACGTTCCCTTTTATCCGCAGGATGCCTACCAATGCGGACCGGCTGCGCTGGCCATGACGCTTGCGTGGAGCGGTATTTACATAACGCCCGATAAACTAACGCCCGAGGTGTATACGCCCTCGCAGAAAGGATCCACGCAACCGGCCATGATTGGTGCTGCCCGTCGTCACGGGCGGATCGCCTATATCATATCCAGCCCGGAGGAATTGATCCGGGAGATCGCATTCGGTCATCCGGTGATCGTACTTCAAAACCTGGGCCTTTCCTGGTATCCGGTCTGGCACTATGCCGTTGTGATCGGGTATGATTTAGAGACGGGTTCCATGCTGCTGCATTCAGGAGAGGAACCCTCAAAGCAGGTTTCCCTCAAGGTATTTAACCATACGTGGTCCAGGAGCGATTTCTGGGGGTTGATGACGCTGTCCCCGAAACAGATTCCCGCATCCGCGACGGAAAGCACCTATGTAGAGGCTGTTTCAGGCCTTGAGAAGGCGCAACAGTGGCAAGCCGCGCGAGAGGCCTATCATACGGCGCTTGAGAGGTGGCCGGCCAGCCTTTCCGCGGGTGTCGGTTTGGGCAATGTTTGCTACGCCATGGGTGATCTCCCTTCAGCCGAACGTGCTTTTCGCGAAGCGACCCGTTATTCACCTGAATCCGGAGCAGCCTTTAATAATCTGGCACAGGTGTTATGGGAGCAGGGTAAATTGTCAGAGGCGCTGGAAGCTGCTCGGACGGCGGTAAGCCTGGGAGGGACCATGATGCATGTATATCAGAAAACACTAAATGATATAGAGGCTGACTTCAAAATTCATTCGTATTGATCAACCTCCATTCCCTGTTCGACATTCTGCGGTTCTTTTTTAACCATGCAACCATGCCAACTCTGCTCCATCAAGACCCGGCACATCTTTTTGGGAAAAATCGCTCAGTTCAGGCACTACTTTCTTGTTGCCATTTACCCTCCCCATGCTTAGCTTAGAAATTCAACGATGATAAAAGTAAATCCGATCCATTGCACCCCGGAATAGGTTACGAAAACGATTGATGAAAGAAACATTAAAAATAGAAAATATTGAGTCTTTAGAGAAGCATCGACAGTCCAAAGAGCTTGACGTGATTATCGTGAGAGGGGCGCGGGAGCATAACCTCAAGGATGTTCACGTGACGCTGCCTAAGAAAAGTTTAATTGTTTTTACCGGTGTGTCCGGGTCCGGCAAATCGAGTCTGGCATTTGATACCATTTTTGCGGAAGGTCAGCGGCGTTATGTGGAATCCCTTTCAGCCTATGCCCGCCAATTTATCGGTCAGATGGAAAAACCCAGGTACGATACCATCAGAGGGCTTTCACCGACCATTGCCATCGAACAGAAGGCCGCCAGCAAAAATCCGCGATCCACTGTCGGCACGATCACGGAGATCTATGACTATCTAAGAGTCCTTTTTGCCAGAGTTGGGGAACAAACCTGTTATCAATGTGGGAGACGGGTCGGCCGGGGCGATGCCGAGAGCATGGTCACCCAAATTCTTAGCTTTCCGGTTTCTTCTCAAATTTTAATCATGGCGCCGATTATTGAAAATCGGAAGGGGGAGCACCGAGATCTTTTAAGGAAGCTTAAGGAAGACGGGTATGCACGTGTCAGAATCGATGGGGTTGTCCAGGATATCGATGCGGTGCAGGAGCTTGCAAAACATAAAAAACATACCATTGAGGCGGTGGTGGATCGATTGGTGGTCCAGGAAGGCCTCTCCTTTCGAAAGCGACTCACAGATTCCGTTGAAACGGCGCTTCAATTGGGTCAAGGTCAACTCATTGTTCATGTTGTAGGCCGGGAAGATTTTAGGATGAGTGAATCCCGGTCTTGTTGCGGCATTGCATACCCTGAACTGGAGCCGCCTCTTTTTTCATTCAATTCACCTTTGGGTATGTGCCCGGATTGCAATGGTATCGGTTCCATGCTGTCCATGGATCCGGATAAAGTTATACCGGACAAGAATCTAAGCATTCGAGAAGGAGCCGTAGTTCCCTGGCAGAATTATTTTGCAAAACCTGAAACCGAAAACGGTTCCTGGGGGTTTCGACGGCTGCAGGCCATGTCGTCCCAGTGGGATATTGATTTGGATATTCCCTGGCGAAATTTGCCGAAACAAAAGAGGGAGCTGATTTTAACAGGATCAAACGGTAAAGAAGTCGTGGTAAACTGGCGATCTGAAAAGATTCAGGGGGAGTTTACCACTGCCTATGAAGGGCTTTTAAACGGTTTGATGCGGCGCTATCAACAGACAAAATCGGATGGGATGAAAAAGTGGTATGCCAGATTTTTTTCATCCAAGCAGTGCCCTACCTGTCACGGGAAGCGTTTGAAACCCGCAGTCCTGAGCGTAACCGTGGGCGGTCGTTCCATTATGGATATCACCCAGATGACCATTCGCGAATCCTATCGTTTTTTAAACCGGCTCGATCTATCGGGCAACCAAAAGATTATTGCCGAAGAACTCATTAAGGAGATTAAAAGCCGACTGGGATTTCTGATGAATGTTGGGCTTGATTACCTGTCTCTGAGTCGAAAAGGCCCGACGCTTTCCGGCGGAGAGTCTCAACGGATCCGTCTGGCTTCGCAGATGGGCTCCGAACTTACCGGCGTGCTTTATATCCTGGATGAACCCTCCATCGGTTTACATCAGAAGGACAATATCAAGCTGCTGGATACCTTGTGCCACCTTCGGGATATCGGAAACACGCTGATTGTGGTGGAGCATGACCGGGAAACCATGGAATCGGCAGACTGGATACTCGATTTTGGGCCGGGTGCAGGACATTACGGCGGGGAGATTGTCGCACAGGGAAATCCAAACCAGATCATGCAATCCGAGAAATCCGTTACCGGGAGATATTTGAGCGGCAAAGAGCAGATAGAGATACCCGGGAATCGAAAAACGCCGAAACAAACCGGCAATCAATGGATTACCATTCACAAAGCTTGTGAAAACAATCTCAAACGAATCGATGTGAAATTACCATTGGGGCTGCTGGTGGCGGTTACAGGGGTGTCGGGCGCCGGCAAATCGACACTTGTGAACCAGATTCTCTATCCGGCGCTGGCCGCTAAACTGCATGCCACAACCATGGAAATCGGTTCACATGAGCGCATAACGGGTTTGTCGCATCTCGACAAAGTGATCAACATTGACCAGAAACCCATCGGCAGGACCCCACGAAGCAATCCGGCGACGTATACAAAGGTCTTTGATCATATCAGGGAATTTTTCGCCAAGCTGCCTGAATCACGCCTGCGGGGGTATCCAAAGGGAAGATACTCGTTCAATGTCAAGGGCGGACGGTGTGAAAACTGCAGCGGAGACGGTCATATCAAGGTGGAAATGCATTTTCTGGCGGACGTCTATGTGCCATGTGAAAGTTGTAAGGGCAAACGATTCAACCAGGCAACCCTGGCGGTCAAATACAAGAATCATACCATTGCGGATGTGCTTGATTTGTCGGTGGTTCAGGCGAAGGCGCTGTTTTCCAATCATCCGAAAATAACCGCCATTCTGGATACCCTGATGGATGTGGGGCTCTCATATATCAAGCTCGGTCAATCCGCCACAACCTTATCCGGTGGTGAAGCGCAGCGGATTAAACTGGCGAGAGAGCTGGCTAAAAAAGCAACCGGCCGGACACTTTATATACTGGACGAGCCGACCACCGGTCTTCACTTTCAGGACATCAAACTATTGTTGAATGTCCTGCGGCGACTTCGGGATTCAGGCAATACCATCGTGATTATTGAGCATAATCTGGATGTGATCAAGACCTGTGACTGGATTATTGACCTGGGACCTGAAGGAGGGGATGAAGGCGGGCGTATCGTCGCACAGGGGACGCCTGAAACGGTGACCAAAACAAAAAAGAGTTATACCGGTCAGTTCTTAAAAAAGATACTCACAGGATTAAGCTTTTAATAAATGCCGTCAATTGATTAAGATTTCCGCAAGCCCGGACATCATTGCACAGGGGTTCGTAAGTTCGCATTTCACTGTCTCCGGAATACCAGAACATTTCAGTTTCCGGGTTAAGCCAGATCAAGCGGCGGCATTTTTCCCTCATCTCATCTAAAATGCCCGGTTCAGGATGGGTGTAGTTGGATCGCCCGTCACCGATGACAATGAGGGTGGTCCTTTTATTGAGAATGTCCATATATTCTGTTTTAAATTCGCGAAATGTTTGTCCGTAATCGGTGGATTCGCCATATTCGATGTCGGCATCCTTCATCACCTTGTCGATAGCGTTATCGATATCATGATCATCAAAAAAAGAGGTTACTTCATCAAGGCCTGCAACAAAAATAAAACTGCGGACTTTTGTAAAGCATTCCTGGAGAGAGTACAGCATATTCAGCATGAATCTCGCTGAAGACCAGACTGAACCCGAGACATCGCAAAGAACGAGCACCTTACCTTTTTTGGGCGGCTTTTTTCGACAAACAATTTCCAAAGGGACGCCCTGATATCTGCATGCTTTTCTCAGGGTTTTTTTGACATCCAGGGGGCCCCGGGAATGAACGCCATACCGGCGTGTCACGATATCTTTCAGCTTGCGCACCAACTCCCTGACGGCATCGCGCATTTCCAGCACTTCTTTTTTTGTCAATGAGGTGAAAGGTACCTCTCCCAATTGCGTGATACGGCGGTCGTAGGATTTTCTTTTTTTGCGAGACGTTGGGTAGGCTGAAAAATTTCGGGCCATCAGCCGGAACGCGCTGTCTATCCGTTGGTTAAAATGGTTGGCAATGGCTTCACGGGATTCCCACTCAATACGGTCACGATTACCGGAAAGGAAATTCGATACAGCTCCTCTGATCTTACTGAGGGAAAGCAGGATATTTAAGCGCCGCACCATGGCGCCCATGTTGGATCCGATCCCCCTGGAATTTGTTTCTGCATGGGATTCAATTCCCTGAAGCATACCGATATAATCGCTGGGATCACCTGCCAGGAAATCGATTACGGCCGGCAAGAGTTTTTCCAGGTCTGTTTTTTTCTTAAGGTGTTGGAGGATTTCTTCTTTGACCTTCAAAATGGTTTCTGATCCACTGATGTCTTCCCCGTCTCTGAGCTCATGAAAGAAAAGATGGTACAACCGGTCGAATTTACTTTGATCTCTATGGCTTTTGGCAAAATTTGCACGCAGGACGCGTGAGAACTGCCGTTCATTCAGGGGGTCGATCAACGCCAGCTGGTTCAAACAGTCAAGGGTTTCAGCGGTCGAAATCCTCAAACCGGCAGCCCGCGAAGACGATATGAATTTCAGGATGAGATGTTGCATAATGATGAATCAAAAATCCTATCCATCTTTTGGGTGGCGATATCCACATCCGAACGATATTTGAGAATGACGTTCAATGTATTGATAACGATTTCAGCCGTGAGGTCTTCAGTCTGAAGCGCAATCAGGGAATGCGCCCAGTCGATGGTTTCCGCGATGGAGGGCTTTTTCTTAAGGTCCAGATTTCGGATGGCGTGAATCGATTCAATCATCCGGGTCAGCAAGCGTTCTTTGATATTGGGGAATTTTAGCTGGACGATTTCGGTTTCCAGATCCTTGTCCGGATAGTCGATGAACAGATGGAGACATCTTCTTTTGAGTGCGTCACTCATATCGCGAAAGTTGTTGGAGGTCAGAACCACAAAGGGGATGCTCAAGGCCTTGCGGGTACCGATTTCCGGAATAGAAATTTGAAAATCGCTTAATATTTCAAGCAGGAATGCTTCGAATTCAGGATCAGACTTGTCTACTTCGTCAATCAGGAGAACCACCGGTTTTTCAGCAGAGATGGCTTTCAGCAAAGGGCGAGGCTGAATAAAGCGTTCTGAAAAAAATGCATCTTCCTGTTCGGCAATCCGGTCGGCCGCTTCTGACAGCGATGACGACCCTTCGATGACCTGATTGATTTTGTCTTTCATCATCTGGGTATACAAAAGCTGTTTGGCATATTCCCATTCATAAAGTGCCTTGGCCTCGTCAAGTCCTTCGTAACACTGAAGCCGTATAATTTCACGTCCAAGGCTTGAGGCCACGGCTTTGGCCAGTTCGGTTTTGCCCACGCCGGCCGGTCCTTCAACCAATATCGGTTTCCCGGTTACGGCCGCCAGGTATACGATCGTAGCGATTTCCTGAGAGCAGATATAGCCGGATGCTTCGAGCTTGGTTTTAGCTTCTTTAACGCTTTTAAACGACATGTCATCACCCTTTGTATTGATTCCAAAAACCATACATCAAGCAAACCAACACAAGCAAATTAATTTTTCAGTTCTATAACCCAAACAACGATTGCATTTTCAACAATTTTGCTTATTGAATCTTTATATTTTTGGGGAGTAATGGAGTATTGGATTCAGCGCAATAAAGGTTCAACTTTTTTCCAATACTCCATTTTATCATGGAGTTATAATGCGTGGACGTGGGTGGAATCGAATGAGATCATCACCGAATCACCCTCTTTGAGGTCTTTTTGAAATAGATCGCTGGTTGTCATGAGGGATTTGAGCTGAACTTTGCCTGTCGTGATGCTGATGCTGCACTGGAATCCCTTGTTTAAGATCGTGGAGATGGTTCCCTTGAATTGATTTGCAGTATGTTTCGGTGGCTGGTCGCCGCTGCCGTGAATTCGGATGTGTTCAGGACGAATGGCGATATGCCGCTTCTCGGGAGATATGCCGGGCATCAAACGGATACGCAGATCACCCACGTATGCCTCGGCATCGTCAAACCTGGCTGGAAAGATATTTTGCATACCAACGAAATTCGCTGCAAAATGCGTTTTGGGCCGGTTGAATACCTCAGCCAGTGGACCTATTTGCTCAATGGTGCCGTTGTTGATGACAGCGACACGTTTGGCAAAGAAATGGGCATCAGTAAAATTGTGGGTGACCATCAACGCCGTGATACCGGTTTCCTGATGAAGCTGTTTTAAAAGATGCCGTATTTCCTCGCGAAAGTTGGGGTCCAGCGAGGAAAGCGGTTCATCCAGAAGCAAAACAGCAGGTTTCACTGCTAAAGCCCTTGCCAGTGCCACCCGTTGCTTTTCACCGCCACTCAAATTTACAACCGAGCGATTCACCAGCTTGCCGAGCGAAAGCCGTTTGATGAGCGCCTCTAATTCGCTTGCTGCTATTTGCTTTTCAGGCGGCAGATAACGTACGCCATAGATGATGTTTTGAAGGACCGAAAGGTGCGGGAAGAGTGCGTGATCTTGGTATACGATGCCGATGTTACGTGTTTCGGGGGGGAGTGTTGTCAGGTCATTGCCATTTACCCAAATACGTCCGGAGGTGGGGGGAACCAGCCCCATAATTGATTCCAGTATCAGGGTTTTGCCGGCCCCGGTGGGTCCGAGGAGAACAAAAAATTCGCCGTCCTCAATGCTGAGATCAATGGATTTGAGTTTGAAATTTAAAAGAAAAACATTGAGATTCTCAATGCAGATCACGATCGTTGTTCCTTTTTTATGGAAAAAAACCTGAACAATGAAAAGAGCCCCAGGCACATCAGGATAAGCCAGACCGCTACGGGCTGGGAATATTTGAGGCCATAGGCCGTGAAGCGTTCGTAAATCATGACCGGCGCCACCATGGGATGATAAGCCACGATGACAATCGCGCCGAATTCGCTGACAGCCCTTGCCGTACACATAATTATTCCTACGACCATGCTGCGCCATGCCAGTGGAAACGTCACCCGGGAGAATGTGGCGAAAGGAGAGGCGCCCAGACTCCTGGAAACATTTTCCAGGCGCATTGGAATGGCTTCAAAACAATCTTTTACCGTGTTGATGTAGAACGGCAAACCCACAAAAGCCATCACCATGA
>CAYTAQ010000134.1:0-11053 GCA_964435695.1 uncultured Desulfobacterales bacterium
TGTGGCAGAGGCTTCCAGCCTCGGAAAACCAGCGGCAAGATGCCGCTGCCACCTTACCTTAGGTTCAAATAAACTCGATGCGTTTATAAATGCTAAATCGCTTTTGCGTCTCTCAGCCTTTTGATCTCATCCGGATTGAACCCGAAATCGATCAATACCGCTTCCGTGTCCTGACCCGGATCCGGCGGCGGATTTTTGATTTCCGGTATGGTCCGGGAAAATCGGGGGGCCGGGGAGGGTTGCAGCACGCCTTCAATTTCCGTATAGGTTTGTCGCTGTTTGATATGGGGGTGCTCGGGTGCTTCAGCCATGGACAAGACCGGTGCAAAGCAGGCATCCGTTCCTTCCATGACGGCGCACCATTCATCTCTGGTTTTTGTTTTGAAAATGACGGCGATCTTTTTTTTGAGTTCAGCCCATTTTGTAGAATTAAGCTGGTTTTGGAACTCGGGATCTTCGATTTCTGCCAGTTTGAGCAGCAGTTCATAGAATTGCGGTTCAATGGATCCCAGGGCCACATATTTTCCGTCGGCGGTTTCATAGGTATCGTAAAAATGCGCACCGGTGTCCAGCAGGTTGACGCCGCGCTTATCTGCCCACAGGCCGGAAGCTTTGAGCCCGAAAATCATAGCCATCAATGCAGCGGATCCATCCACCATGGCTGCATCCACCACCTGGCCGGCACCTGATTTTTGGGCTTCAAACAGGGCACAGACCATGCCGAAAGCCAGGAACATGCCGCCGCCGCCGAAGTCGCCTACGAGATTGAGGGGCGGCACCGGATTCTGTCCTTTTCTACCAAAGGTATGCAGGGCGCCCGATAATGCAATATAATTGATGTCATGTCCGGCCGCGTGAGACATGGGGCCTTCCTGTCCCCAGCCGGTCATCCTGCCGTATACCAGCCTGGGATTGCGTTGAAGGCACACATCCGGTCCCAAGCCAAGCTTTTCCATGACGCCCGGCCGGAAACCTTCCTGCAGGGCATCGACCTTTTCCACTATTTTCAGAAGGGCTTCAACACCCTCGGGTTTTCGAAGATCGATGACTACAGAACGCCGGTTTCTTGTTAAAACATCATACTTGGGTTCCGACAATGCCAAAGCACCTTTTCGCTCAACACGCACAATATCCGCACCCATGTCCGACAGCATCATACCGCAGAAAGGTCCCGGGCCGATTCCGCCGACTTCGATAATTTTTACACCTTGCAGGGGTCCCATGTTTAACTTCCTCTTTAAAGTTTTTGGTTAATAAACAACAATAAGGTTGGTTTTTGAAAGTTTTTAATCAGTCTCTGGACGATCGCAACGCGATTTTCTTATAGCATAAGATGTCCTTGAAATGAAGACTGATTTCTGAGATGTTGCGGTAGTTGTTATAGTGGCAGAGGCTTCCAGCCTCTGGAAGTCCAGCGGCAGGATGTCGCTGCCACTATTTCCTCGTTCCCACGTTTGGCGTGGGAATGCATATTAGAAAGGAAAATACATGACAAATCATTCCACATTAGAGATTTTTTCAGACTATATTTGACCGTGGTGCTATTTCATTACGGGTCGTATTGAAAGATTGAAAAAAGCGTATCCCATCGCTGTCCGCTGGCTGGCCTTCCCCCTTCATCCGGAAACGCCTCAGGAGGGGAGATCCCTGGAAGAACTTTTTGCAGGCAGAAACGTGAGTATTCCGGATATGATGCTGCACTTGAAAAAAGTGGCGGCCAGTGAAGGATTGCCGTTCGGCGATAGAGCCATGACCTACAACAGCCGTCTGGCTCAGGAACTGGGGAAATGGGCCGAAGCCCAGGGCAGGGGGGATGCGTTTCATCATGCCATGTTCAGGGCATACTTTGCGGAAGGACGCAACATTGCCCAGGAAGCGGTGCTTTTGGAGGTGGCTGCTTCCGCGTCATTGGACGATGCTGGGGCCGGAAGAATCCTGCAGGGCAGGGTGTTTAAAGATGCGGTGGATGATGACTGGCGCCGCGCAGTTGCTCTGGGTATCACGGCCGTCCCGACATTTTTGATGGACGGCCGTCGGCTGGTGGGCGCGCAGGCTTATGATGTGCTGGAAAAGTTTATAATAATTACAAGTTCTATTTAAATAAAACCTGAAGTGTTTCCGCGAGTGATTTACAGATGCAATCGGATTTTTGCGGACGGTTACAGGGAAAATCGAGTGCATTTTCCCGGATTGAAACAACGGTTTCAGGTCCTGAAGAAAGCGCCATCGGCCACAGGAGACAATGGAAAGGTTTTATGTTTTCAAGGGGTAAGGGGTATGCCGGTATCATTTGCAACCGTATGAAGCGCACAGCGGATAATCCCGGCATGCCGGTAAGCAAAGACACAAAGGCCGTTCTCATCCGTATCCACCCGAATCAAACCATCGTTGGATTCCTCGAATACATTATCAAACTCTCCGTCCACCATCAGACCCGGACAATATTCAATTTTGAAAAAAATGATATTTTTATGTGGGTTATTGCTTGACGAAGTGCATACCACGTTGTAGTATACAATATGACTTGGTTTTTTTAACTCCCGTTGGCGGATATGTGTGTATACCGGTTGTCATAAATTTTCCGATTGACTTGGGTTACTAACCGTCAACGATGTATCTGTGTAACAATTTATTTCTTTGACAACCGCTATATTATAATTATTAGAGCGTTTGGATCGGCCCATATTAGACAATATTGATCATTCCTATAAGATCCAGAAAACCACCAATATCGGACGTTATTCTGACAAACGATCTAAAAATGGAAGAAAATGCAATGGAAAACAGAAGAAAAACGAACAGAACATGCTGCAGTCTTGATACGGCGTTTTCAATGGACCACGAGACTTTCAAGGGGAGAATTGAAAACATGAGCAATTATGGCGCAATTGTTCTGGCAAACGAACCGATTCACATCTCAGAGGGAAAAACGATCCGCCTGACCATCGCCTGCGATGGGAAGGAAGATATTCTGGATGCAGAGGTCGTTTGGTCCGATGCCAAGGCGTTTGGTGCAAAGTTTATCCAGGGTAAGCCCACAACAAGCTGATAAACCGGATTTTATCGAAATCTTTTATTGGGAAAGGAGGTGACATCATGCTGAATAAACGATACATGCTGCGACCGGTAGCACACTGCAGCAGCGGCTGCATGCTTCAGCCCTGAGCACGGCGTTAAAAGGCTCAATTAGTCCTCTAATACACGCAGGCAGTCTTGCGGAAATCGATGGGTGCCTTTGTTCTCAAGGCTCACTTCCACAAGCGCTTCCGGATCATTGATGGCTGTGTCCGGGTCGGTGATGATTCCATGGCAGCCGATATAATCATCCATATAGCTTTCCCAAGACTCATCTTCAGATTTTTTGTAGATCTCGACGTGTTGACCTTTTCTAAAATACATGACACCTGATTCCTTATAAATGGGAAGTCGGCACCTGTGTGCCGGGAGTTTTCTTTCTGGCACATTCGCTGCAAACAGCTTTGCCCGCAGTCACCTGTTTCGCCTTTTGAAACCGACTCTCAATAAAATCATAGTATTTGACGGGACCAATCGTCTTCCCGCAAATCTCACATGTAGTCAGCCGTTGGCGGTTGAGGACCGTGCCGCAGATGGAAAGGATCCGTTCACCGTCCTTTTCTTCCATCCGCATGGCATCATTGGGACAGTTCTCAGCGCATGCGCCGCAGGTAATGCATTTTTCTGCAATGACCCTGAAATCGGTTTCCACAGGATGGTCAAAATCCAGATATCCAAGCTGGAGCGCATCAATTTTCATTTTGTCTCTGCATACCGCAACGCAGTCCCCGCATCGTCTGCAGATGTCGCATCGAAGACAGCGGGAGGCTTCTTCTCTGACCTCATCTTCCGAATACCCCAGCTCCACCTGTTGATATGTCGTGCGCCGCCGGTCGATATTCAGCAGCGGCATCACAGGACGTTTTGCAGTCATTTTTTTACTGGCAGAAACTTCCAAAAAATCCACGCGGGCGCGTCGGACCGGAATGGGCGGCATTTTGGGCTGGGGCAATCCAGACAAATACCGATGGATGGCGTCCGCCGCCTTTTTCCCTCCGCCGATGGCCTCAATAACGGTTGCCGGACCGGTAACAGCATCCCCTGCCGCAAAAAGACCTGGAACGGATGTTTCCATGGTTGCCGTATTGACGGTGATGGTATTGCGTTTTGACCACGATATTTCTGAAACGGAATCCAAACATTGGTGGTCGACAAACTGGCCGATGGCACCGATAATGACATCGGCATCAATGGTGTAGTCGCTGTCCGGGACAGGGACAGGATACATCCTGTTACTTCCTTCCTTTTTTACCAGTCTGGCGGTTTGGCAGTGAAGACCGGTGACATTATCGTTCCCCCCTTTAATCTCAACGGGTATGGTCAAGAAGGACAGGTTCACGCCTTCTTCTTCCGCCTGTTCCACTTCTTCCTCATCCGCCGGCATCTCCTGTCTCGTTCTTCGATAGGCAATGGTGACGTCGTCACATCCCAGACGCAGACAGGTTCTGGCTGCATCGATGGCCACATTCCCGCCGCCGATAATGACCGCCTTTTTGCCGGGGATTTGACGATCGCCCAGTGCAACGTTTTTTAAGATTTCAATGGCATCGATCACCTGCGGAAAATCATCTTCTCCCGGAATTCTCATTTTAAATGCCTTATGGGCGCCGATGGCAAAAAGAAAGGCTTCGAATCCTTCATCTTTTAACTGCTGAAATGTAACATCTTGTCCAAAGGTTGTGTTGTATACAAATTCAACGCCCAATTCTTCTATCATGGCGACTTCCCGGTCAATGACTTCTCTGGGCAGCCGGTATCGGGGAATACCGACCATGGTCATGCCGCCGGCTAAGGGCAACGCTTCGATGATTCTGACGGTATATCCTTTGAGCGCAAGGTAATAAGCTGCGCTCATGCCACCCGGGCCGGCGCCGACAATGCAGACCTTTTTGTGATTGTCCGGTTCTTTTTCAGGATTTTTGTAACGCCGTTCCGACAAGGCCCTTTCAGCAGCAAAGGCTTTTAGAAATTTGATGGAGATCGGGGAGTCGATCCGTCCCCTGACGCACATAAACTCGCAGGGCCGGGTACAGACAAGACCGCAGATCCAGGGAAACGGGTTGTCTTTTCGAATCACTTCAATGGCTTCAGCATATTTTCCCATACCGATGAGCGAAACATAGGTGGGCACGTCGATACCGGCAGGACATGTCATCTGGCAGGGGGCGGGCGCCAGCTTGACACACTCCCCGGACGAACAATTATGGGTTTGAATGTGGCTGACAAACACTTCTTTATTGGATTCTATGGCTTGTCGAATCTCTTTTGACACATTCCGGCCGGAGGCATCATCCGAGGACAACTGCTCCTGAAGCAGATTCTCAACGGTCAACAAATGCTTTTCTCCGGCAAGCCCCCAAGCAATGTCCTGCAGGAGTTTTAAAAGGTCTTCAAAAATGCGGCGGTTTTTGGGTATGTTGATCCGGCCAGAGACCAGATGCTGTTGTATCATTTCAATGGTATAATTGACAGGACAGGTTGATGCCGTCATATATTCACTCCAATGTTTCCGTTGGTCCGTGAGCCCGTGAGCCCGTGTTCCCGTTGGCCCACGGGCAGACGGGCGAACCGGCTAAGGGATTCACGGGCATGTTACTTTATAGGCAGATTTCCGTAAGTCTTTGCCAGTTTCGGCGCATTGATTCTCATATTTTTACGGTAATAGAGTTTGGCGCATGTGGGACAGTGAATATGCGTTTCCTTTTCTTCAGGGTGATTCTCCTCGCGAAGTTTCACATGCTCTAAAAACTTGCTTGTAGCAAATAGGCGACCGCAAATCCGGCATCGTTCCAGCGTGTGTTTGCCTACCACCTCATCTCTTATTGAAATCGTGCGGATATTTCCTTTATCTTGATAATGGATGGCGCCGGTAGGACACAGATTCGTACAAGTCAGGCAGCCGATACATGAACCTTGTTCAGAAGGCGTTACATAGCTTCTTGCGCCTTCTCGTACAAACTTCAAGGCCTTGGCACCGATAATTTCGGAACACACCCGTACACACAATCGGCAGCGGATACATCCGTCGGGAATACTGCCCGTTGTCAGCCCGAATTCCGAACCGATTTTGTGGATCGCTTCGGAATGGGGCGCCTGTTTCAAAAGGTTGCCGATGGCGGTATTCCTCATTTGATGAATCATGGCGCTTTCTGTGGTGACTTCAAGACCTTCTTTAATTTTTATCGCGCAAGACAAACGGGTGCGGGGGGGCTTGTCAGTCTCTTTAACTTCCACAACACAGAGTTTGCAGGATGCAGCCGGCGTGAGCGCATGGTGAAAACAGAGGCTGGGCACCCTGATCCCTTTTTCTCTCAATACGAGCAGAAGACGATGGTCTTCTTCTGCTTCATGATCGATACCGTTAATTTTAATGTGAACCATTGCTTCCCTACTCCAGCGTTGCCGCTCCCTTTGTGGATGCCATGGCACGTGCATAGCGTTCCCTTTTGATGAGAGGCATTTTTTCGGTTACATTAAAGGTCAAACAATGGGTGGTGCAGATGGTTACACAGGCCGGCTGCAGCCCTTGATCGATCCGGTCCATGCAGTAATCGCATTTCACCACTTTGCCAAGTTCCGGGTTCCACTGGGGGGCGCCCCAGGGGCAGGCTGAAATACAGGTTTTGCAACCGACGCACAACTTATGATCAACAAAAACAATACCATCCTTTTCACGGCGCTGCATGGCGCCTGTCGGGCATGCCGCAACACACCAGGGGTTTTCACAATGAAAACAGGGCATGAAAATGAAAGAGGCCCTTGGTTTCCCATCGAAAAATTTTGGCCCTACCGTGATGATCTGGCAAGGTCTTGTTTCCGGAGGCAGAGATTTTTGCGTTTTGCATTGAATTTCACATGAGTGGCAACCGATACATTTTTGCTGATCTTGCATAAGAAAGTATTTGCTCATTAGGGACCTCCCTATTTGATACGACTGTTATATTATATAGACAAGGAATGGACAGCGTCCCTTCTCCTATGACGCGGTTGATACGCTGACAAAGGTGTCATGCAAGGCTGGGCTGCCGCCGATACGATCAAAGAGACTCTCCTGAATCTCGCTATCATTCAATCCCCTTTTGTAAGAACGGGCTGCCCGTTCGGCTTCATGACCGAATCCGTGCAACATGAACACCGCTTCCGGGTGAATCAGATCTGTGGCTTTAACCTGTATCCGGCCCTTGCTTACCTGCGAAGCGACTTCGACCCAATCGCCATCCTTGATGCCGAGTTCAGCAGCTTTTTGGTCGTTGATCCAAAGCAGATTCTCACCGCAAAGTTCGTTCAAGTAGGGATTATTTTGGGTGGAAACATGCGTATGGAGTGCATTCCTGCCGACAACCAGCCGGAAACGTCCTTCTGTTTGCTTCTGAACAGGTTCATAGGGTGGAAAGGAATCATACCCTGCATTTTCCAGCAAAGATGATTTAATCTCAATCTTGGTGGAAGGCGTTTTAAATTTGAGCCCTTCTTTTCTATCCCAGAAAATCTGTTTCTTCCCATAAGCCACAAAACCTTTATTTTCAAAATCTTCCATGGTAAAGCTGGTGCCTTCCAGTTGCCATTTCACCAGGTCGTCCATGCTTTCATAGGGGAAAAAGGATCCGATGCCGATCCGTTCACCGATCTGTTTTAAGATCATGGCCCCTTCGCGGGTGTCGTAACGGGGAGTCACCGCCTGTTTTCGCAGGAACATCTGCGGCTTCAAACCGTTCGCCTGCTGAATAGAGTCAGTTCTTTCAAGATAAGTGGATTCCGGCAGAATAACATCCGAATACCAGGCAATGTCACTGTAGTTGATATCAATGGTAACGATAAGATCCAGCTTGTCCAGCGCTTTTTTAGTGAATCGCGTGTCCGGAATAGACATGAGCGGATCGAATCGAAATGCAATCAGGGCTTTGATAGGGTATGGATCTTCTTCAATTATGGCAAAGGGCAGCATCTGTCCGACCCCGTGGTTCGGGTCCGGCAAAGGAAAATCGGGCGTACCGACTTTATCAAATCGGGGCACATCTATTTTCGGGAATTTCTGTTCAGTCAATTTCCGCGCAGGCTTTCCCCCTTCTTCTCCAGGCCCTTTTTTAAAGAAAAAGCCGCCCTTGGATTCAATGCTGCCCATCAGGGAATTTAAAATAAGAATGGAGCGACGAAAATAGATTTCGTTCTGGTGATTGGCCCCCCGGTATCCAAAATGGAAAATTACGGACGGCTTGTCTTTGCTTATTTCCCTGGCCAATTCAATGATGGATGCGGCCGGTATGCCGGTTTCCTTTTCGGCCCATTCAGGCGTCTTGTCGTTAACGAATTCCTGCAGTTCTCTTAGACCAAGAACCCAGCGATCGACATATTCGGCATCGTACAGCCGTTCCTTCAAAACAACGTGTATCAGCGCATAGTTGAGGGCGAGATCCGTCCCGGGCCGTATCCTCCAGTAGCGGTGCGCCTTTGTGGCGGTCACGGTGACCCGCGGGTCGATATAGGTCATTTTTGCGCCGTTTTCCAATGCCGCCATCAGATTGTTGACTTCCTTGACAGAGATCGATTCAAAAATATTCCGGCCGTAGAGGACGATGTGTTTGGTATTTTTATAGTCGATCCCCATTTGACCGTCGGTATAGCCGAACAGGGAACGGCACGCCGTGTTGACCGACCCTTTGCACAGGGCATCATGGGTGAATTGATTGGGAGAGCCGATAGCCTTCATAAATGTCTTGCTGACATGCGTGGCCAGCTGGGTTCGCTCTCCAAGGACCACGCTATGCCCGCCGTGTTCGTCAATAATGGTTTTCAGTTTATCACCGACATAATCAAGCGCTTCATCCCAGCCGGCTTTACGCCATTGGCCGGATCCCCTTTCCCCCACGCGAATCATCGGGGATTGAACCCTTTGGTCGTCATACAGCAGCTTAATACCCGCGGCGCCCCTGGGGCAGAGGCTTCCTTCCATACCGGCTACATGCGGATTCCCTTCGATCCATACCACCTGGCCGTCTTTGACCTTCAGTTTTATCGGACAGCGAACTGAACACATAAAGCATAAGCTATAGACCTCTTTTTCCATAACACACCTCCCAATGCATTTTGAATACCCTCCCTGGCATGCGGATAATCCATCGATGTTTGCACACAAAAAAGGTTGGATTTAATAATTTATTGAATAATGAACCAATGATATAGCATTGAAAATCAAAATCAACCCTAAGATCGAAAATAAGCAATCCCGCCTCAATGGCATGCTGTTTTCTCATTTACAATTAATTTAAGCGGTTATCTGAAAAGCTCAAGCTTGTTGAAGCTGGCTGCGGATGTTTGTTGTGAAGCCCGCGCCGCTGCAGACGACATTGAAGCAGGTTCAATAGGTCAAAGATGATCGGGGAAGAAGATTCAGGATTTGTAAGAGGGGCGGCCCCGGGGGCCGTCCCTTCCTTACCCAAATCCATCGATTCGTAAATTCGACGACGAATTTACTTGTTCTGAAAGTTATTTTTTGTTTGAAGACGGTTTTTTGAACGTCAAAAAAGGGCAGAGTTTGCAGATATCAAATCCCGGATACGTTTCGCCGGTTCTGGGAAAGGATACGCCGCCGTCGCGCACCGTCCGTTCAAGCATCCAATGAACCGTGGGTTCCATCTGTTCATAGGGCATGATCCAGTTGATTTCCCCCTGCTCGGTTTTCCCGGCGGTGTAACTGCTGCTGCACATCTGGGTTACGTTGAACTTTTTTGTCACATAACATTGAACACAGCCGTGGCAGATGGAAGAGTTCATGGTCATCACCATTTCAAAAGGATGAACATCAAAGGCGGCATCCCAGTCGTTTGCCAGATGATAAGATTGAAGCGTGTCGCACATGCCATGGATCAGATCCGGCTTAAAGGGGGCCTTGTGAAGAGGGGCGGTGGCAAAAGCCAAAGGCACCTTGGGAAGTCGCTTTTTCGTTTTTACAAAGCGTTCCGCCTGGTCCCAATCTTTGGTGTACTTCAGATGGCTCTTTATTTCACCGTCGTCCAATTCTTTCCAACCCATCACGTATTTTGCGTTGGAACAGCCCATCTTATCTGTTGTGCCCAGCAGGATATCACCTCGCTGTCGCGTGGCCGCTACATAAGCACAAAAGGTCACCGGATGCAAAGAAACCTTATAGTCGGCTTTTTTTTTGAATTCATTGAGTTCAGCTTTGTCGAAAAAGTATTTCACTGCAACCGGATAGTATTTCATTTTCAGAATGTTTCTCAAAGCAAACACAATACCCGCATCGCTGATCTTGCCGCCGTTTTCGTCGACTTTTTCGAGGATCGATTTTGCAAGGGATGTGTCATCCAGACACAAATCATAATCCACGCCGTATTTAACACCTGCCAGTTTTCCATTCAATTTTTCTGCAGTCATTTTTGACATATTTCTTCAACCCCCCTTTTGTTATTTTTGACACGTTAATGGGTTACAAACAGACCTGCTCCAAATACAGTTAACGCCGATCACAAGCATTTACAAGCTTTAAAAATTACAAATAATACCAGCAAGAGCAACAGAGGGCAACTTTTTGTTGTCTGAGGCATGTTAATCCAGGGCCATTCAATGAGGCGCATATGCCAATGTTCGCCTGGTTGTTAGCCATGATCCGATTTTTCGCAGAACTGTCAATAAATGAATAAAAACAAAAAATGTTGATTGACACAGCCGACGATAACAGCAAAATTCATACCATCTTTGAAAATAAATAGTATTTATGCGAACGCCGGTGCTTTATAATTTAACATGCCGGAATAAATATAAAAATGTTGAATATGGCCGATAAGCGGGATAGGTTGACGGTATTTTACATGGCATATGAAAGAAATAAATTTTATGCAGTGAAATAATTTTCTTGCGTTTAGCTATCTTGCTGATTATATATATTATTTATATTAATTCAACTGGGTGTAAGTTTTTTACTGCGTTTTCCAGTTTATTCCTTGTCGCCGAACGGAAAGCG
>CAYTAQ010000135.1:0-10987 GCA_964435695.1 uncultured Desulfobacterales bacterium
CGGTTTGTTTGTAGCATAAAACCGGGATGCTTGTTTAATCACTTCAGCCGCCACCCACGTATTATCAGCAACTTTTTCTGGAGTATATTCTTGGACATGGGCTTTTAGTTCGTTGAACCCCGATGTCCAATGCTGAACAAAATTGCTGTCGTACAAACCTTCTTCGATTATTACATTTATCATTCCCAAGGCAAGTGCCAGGTCTGAACCAGGTCTGAGCTTTATCCACAGGTCAGATCTATCAACTCCCGCAACATTAGTTGGATTGACAACCATTACCTTTGCTCCGCATTCCATCGCCTTCACCATGCGTCGGTACACATGCTGCAAATTTCCCAACAGATTCTTGCCCCAGAGCACTATAGCGGATGGCGGATATTCGAAATCCGGAATGGCGTAGGAACCGTAGGTAATTGCCGAGGCCTCTACTCGGGGAACAAAGCAAACATGTCCCTGATAGGTAACATTGGGTGAACCAAATAGATTGGCAAATCGAGCGATATGACGCCCCTGGGTACCACCTTTGAAGCTTCCCTCAATAAAGGCAACTGATTCAGCACCATACTTTTTCTTGTTCTCAGATAGCTCACCAGCTACCATGTCTAGGGCCTCATCCCAGCTTATAGGCGCCCAATTGCCTTCACCCCTCTCCCCTACCCGCTTGAGAGGACACTGTAGTCGGTCAGGGTGGTATAGATAATCAAGAGATGCCAGCCCTTTCATGCATAGCACACCCTTACAGAGGGGGCAATCAGGATCACCTTCTACTTTAATGACCTTTTCGCCATCCACATGAGCCAGTATGCCACAACCAATCTGACAAATGCAGCAGGTACTTCGCACAATTTTAGCCATTTCTCTTGCCCTCCTTGGTATACATGCATGAACAACCGTTTAATGGCTCAATAAATGAGCCATGCAGAATAAATCCTTAACCCGTTGTCATGACGGTCTAAACGCATTTTCGCTAACAATATACGCTTCTCACTCAGTAGAGAACCATTTCCAGCTTTTCCTATAGTGTTACGATTTCCTCAAATTTTTTATAATTGTGTATGTTAAAGTTAATATCGTTATAATCACGAAGCCCAAGGCGATAGGACGTGTAAAGAAAATCAGCACACTCCCATGAGACATTAACAATGACTGCCTAATGGCGAGTTCGGCCATGGGTCCAAGAATAAATCCTATTAACATCGGGGCAATGGGAATGTCGAACTTTGTCATCAAATATCCGAGCACTCCAAATAAAAACGTGACCTTGAGATCGAAAAAACTGGCATTAATAGCATAAGATCCTGAAAAACACAGTATGAGAACAATAGGGAGTATCATCACTTTTGATATATTTGTTAATCTGCGGGAAAATCTTATGGCAACAAGACCTATGAACAGGTTGGCGATGTTAGCCAATATCAAGGCCATGAAAAAGCCATATATTATGTCCAAATGTGTTTGAAAAATCAAAGGGCCGGGAGCAAGCCCCTGAATCATAAAAGCCCCCATTATAATTGCTGCTACCGCATCTCCGGGGATACCCAGCCCTAATAATGGAATCATGTTTGCACCACAAACAGCACTGTTGGCTGCCTCTGCAGCAGCCACCCCTTCTATGGCACCCTTTCCAAATAAAGAGGGGTTTTTCGAATTTCTCTTAGTTTCGGCATAGCTCATGTAAGCACCGACTGTGGGTCCAAGCCCTGGTATAGATCCAAGAACGGCTCCCAGGACAGAACCACGAAAAATAGGAATGATGCATCGTTTCATTTCCTCTTTTGTAACTTTTTGATCCTCAGGATTTCCTGAAAAAGGAAGAAAAGTAGCCTTTACCATTACCCCGATCTTCCCCTCCAATTGTCTGAGGACTTCTGAAAGTGCGAAAAGACCGATAAGCATCGGCAACAGCGAAAAACCGTCGTACAGCTCAACGATTCCAAAGGAAAAACGTGTGCTTGCTGTAATAGGATCCAAACCAAAAGTAGCGATAAATAGTCCTCCGGCCGCTGATAAAAGACCTTTTATAAGGGTCTTGCCAGATACGGCCCCGATGGTTGTTAGGGAGAACACAATCAGCATTGAATACTCGGGTGGTCCGAATTTTAATGCCATACCCGCCAAGTAGCCTGCAACGGTAATCAAGACTAAGTCACTAAATACGTCACCCATTACCGAAGCATAAAGTGCCATTTTCAGGGCCTTCTGGCTTTTGCCTTGAAGTGCGAGTGGATACCCATCAAGCGCAGTAGCCGCTGCGGGTGGGGTCCCCGGAATATTCATAAGTATCGATGGGATACTTCCGCCAAACATTGCACCTTTATATATACCAACTAACAAAATCAGGGCGGTGACAGGATGCATAGTAAAAGTAAAGGGGAGTAGTAAGGCTATTGCCATTATTCCAGTCAGGCCGGGAATGGCACCCATCAACATTCCTATAAAAACACCTAAAACAATCATGATTAAATTTGTTACATTAAATACAAGGCCTAATGATTGTCCAAGAATATCAAGCATGGTCGTTTCTTTCCGTGCCCTTTTGACTTAGCTTATTTTAATCACGTTTTGACTACAAAGGGATTTATACAAAGATAATAATTGTCTTTAATATTAGGCTAAAATAACCATCCTCTTGGGAACGTAAGATTCATACCTTTTTCAAAGAAAAGAAAAATGCAGACTGCTAATATGGTTGAAGAAGCAAGCATTTTAATCCAGCTTCTCATTTTTAGGATAAATAAAATAACTATGTTTATAAAAATGGTACTTATATAAAACCCTAACAAATTGATCATATAGATATAAAAGACCATTATAAGCAGTATCATAGAAATCTGCTTCACTTGCGCGCCATTTAACCTCTCAGCTACTTCACTTTCTGTTTTATTCATTCTTAATTTAAACAAACTCGAAGTAAACAGACCAATACTCAAAATAATTATTGAACCCATCGTAATCAGGGGAAATGTAGCCGGCGAAAATCCGTACTCCTCTCCGGATTCTTTATGAAGAATGCGGTATATTTGAAGGAATGAAACGGTGGAGAATATAAACAGTATTAAGCCGATCACGGTATCCTCACGAAATTTATTCCTTTTCATTAAAAAATCCTTTAAGCCGATAGCCCCTTAATATCCCAACAAGGGAGTTATTTTTACCTAAGATATCGAAAGTTTCGGCCAAGTTAACCGGGGAGGCATATTTTGCCCAAGTCAGCACGTAATCTCCTGAAGCTTATAGACAGCGCCTTTAAAACAAGGTATTTGACATGGATCCAAGAAAGAACCAAAATTGGATATTGTTGGCAATTAGATTAAGGTATTTCCTCTTGGAGGCCTCGTTCCAGCCAATGAATTGATCCCTGGCTTTTGAGCTTCCAGACGGTATTTTCATATAAAATATATCGACCTTTTGGAATTTCACAAAATCGAAATTACACTATCTTATTTCAAACCGAAATTTCACCTGATATACCCACAAGAAGCCAGAGATCATGCTTCATGTTATCCGGACTGAACAGGAACCTCAAAATTACTTACCCACATAAAGGCCAAATTCTTTTAGGATTGGGACACTGACTTGCTCGGCTTTTTGTATGGCTTTCCTCATTAAATCCGGCCCTCCATATCTAGGAACTTCTCCAATTTTATTAATATTTTTCTGAAAATCCGAATCCTCAAAAGTCTTCTTAAAAGCCTCCATGAGAGTCTGCTTTATGTCTTCCGGTGTATCTTTATGCGCATAGAGACCGATAAAAGAAGGAATAGCGGCTTCCGGGTAGCCAAGTTCAACAACGGTGGGGACATCTGGTATATCACTATATCTATTGTCGCTGTACACAGTTAAGTATTTAATTGTTCCTGCGGTTATATGGTCCTTTACTGTTCCAAGCACACCTGTTGCTACATTTATGTGCCCTCCTAACAAGGAAGCCAGCACTTGAGGACTGCCTTTATAAGGCACATCCTGCGTTACAACACCGGCTTTTCTGAAAATTGATAAGGCAGAGATATAAATTGAGAGTCCACGGCCTGGATGACCCCACATTATTTTACCTGGATTTTTCCGCGCATAATCCAAAAGATCATCGAGGGTTTTCCATGGTGAATCACCTTTTACAAACAGACCAAATCTGAATTCCATAAGGTTGGTTATCGGGACAAGATCGTTAGGGTCAAAAGGCAGCTTCTGAGTCTTACAAGTAGCGCCAAAGTAATAGCTGGTCATTATCGCGAGTTTATAGCCATCAGCTTTCGATTTGACTATATCAGCTGCAGTCAGGGATCCCGCACCTCCTGGTTTGTTAGTCACATGCATAGGTTGCCCTAAATATTTAGGAGCCACGTCAGCAACTAATCTGGCCGTTAAATCTATAGAAGCGCCCGCTGGAAATGGACAAACAATTTCAATTGGTTTGTTAGGAAATTCCTGGGCCGTAACCGCTTGGTTAAAAATGCTTCCGCCTACCATTGTCGCTAAAATCAGGATTAATAGCTTTTTAATCATAGCGCCTCTCCTTTCATTTTAAAAGTATTTCGGGATGAATTTAGTGCTGTCCATGAACAATTCATAAAAGAATCTTTTATAACCAAACAGACATGATTAAATGTAAAACGTTAGTCATATTATTATTTTAAATTTTAGCCTGTCAATAAAAAAATGATAAATATAGATTTTTGTCAAAGGGAGTGATTTATAGCCTTTTAATCTCTAACCTGATTGGAATAAAGAAACAGTTGTAAACAGTGTTTTAGAGGAAAGAATTTATTTGTTAGGACTTGACGTAGATATATATGATATGTATTATATTTACTTTAAAATTATTTCATAAAAGGATGTTCATATGAAGCGGTTAAAATCCATTCCCACAACCAGGCTGGCGGATCAGGTCGCCGAGCAGCTGAAACAGTCTATATTTGATAGAAAATATAAGGAGGGGGAAAAACTCCCATCCGAACATGAATTAACGGAAATTCTCGGTGTAAGTCGGGTTGTTGTGCGGGAGGCGATTCGAAATATGGAAAAAGCCGGGCTTATAGAAATCAAACGTGGTGTGACCGGCGGTTCGTTCGTCAGTTCCATAAAGCATAATGCCATTTCTAATTTAGTTCGAGATTCATTGGGACTCCGTCGAACCAGTGTGGCCGAAATTATGGAAGTTCGACTACATATGGAGCCTATCGTTGCCGGTCTGGCCGCCGAACGACGGGGCCTTAAAGACATTAAAAATCTGGAGAAAAACATCGAAAATATACCAAAAGTCAAAAGTGGAGCTAAGTATTTGATCTGGAACGTAGATTTCCATCGTCTCGTAGCTAAAGCCTCACGCAATTTCATGTATGAGCTGCTGATAAATATCCTCATGGATATTACTCAAGACCTGATTTTGAGCATTAAACCGTACGGACGGATAGTGCACGATACAGCAACCCATCGTGCAATCGTTGAAAAAATCAAGCAGGGTGATATTGAAGGTACAGAACGGATGGTTCGAAAACATCTTAAAGATATTTTTCCTCTTTTGGAAGGGTTGCAAAACGAACTGCCCGTTCAGCGGGAGGTAGACATCGCTGCTTTAAGTAATCAACGGCACTGAATTGCATGTTGTCCATATTGCACCTTGGTCAAAAAATGGTGATTACATCAATCTCAGTATTACCCTTCAGGTGAAGGTTATGCAACAGAATGTCGGACCGCATCAGCCTTAAATAAGTTGATATAATCCAGAAAATATCAACTCAATAAAACGATTCCATCGCAGAGACTGCTTTATAATATGATAACAGTTAGTTAAATAATTAAATCGAAACCCACCTAAATTCCCCCGATTCAAAGCTGCATAAAGTCTTGTGTCGCGGATGGCGTTGGTTATGTGGTGACTTGGTCATTTTTGCCAGGATTAAACGAATTGAAGGTTTGTTTTGTAAACCCAAACAAGATGTTGAATCTTGAAATCAACAAAATTTTCATACTCTCCAAAAGCTATCTCATATTTTTATAGGGTTTAAAATATCTGTTTAAAATATTGCTTGACAATCATAGTTGCTGTTACTATAGTTGCTATAACAACAATTTGAATAAAGGATAACTTCATGGGGGATACATTTACATTAGAAAAATCGATAGGATATGTTATCAATAAAACGGCAATGAAGCTAAAAACAGAACTGTTGAATAGTTTTAGATATCATGGATTCAAAATAACCACAGAACAGTGGGCCGTTCTCATTTGTCTAAGGGAGATAGATGGAAAGACTCAGAGTGAAATTGCGGAGAAACTGATCAAGGACAAGACGAACCTGTCGCGGATTCTCGATGGCATGGAAAAAAGAGAATGGATTGTACGTAGTGACCATGAGAACGACCGTCGTAGCTATCGCATATTCATCACCGAAAAAGGGAATGCTCTTGTTGAAGAGTTAATTCCGATCGCTAGAAGGATAAACAAAAAATCCACACACGCGTTGGCCGCGAAAGATATCCTTGAACTCGAAAGGTTGATGACGAAAATTTATAAAAACTTGGAATAATTTATTTGCCATATAAGTTGCCATAGCAACTATCGATACTTCAACTATATAGCCATACCCAAGGAGCGGGAGGAAAATATGAAGCCACATCTAACGCTCAAAGAAAAATTTGCATTTCGATTTATTTTCAATGAAAAACGAGTTTATCACCGTTGGTATGGACGCTGGTTTGTCTTTGGTCTGGATTATGGCAGGCTAAAACGGGTGATTCCAAGAATCAATAACTGGTTTCAATGGTGTGACATATGGGATAAAGAGGGGAATGATGTAGAAAAAATGGCAGAGAATGCAATAGCAGCCGGAAATACCGTCACCGCAAGAACGCTTTACCGCCAGGCCGTTGCTTGCTATCACATCGGCCAGCATATTTTTTTTATTGATCCCGAACAAAAACAAATAACCCAGGAAAAAGCGCGTAAATGCTATCAAAAAGCGATTGAGCTTTACCCGGATGACCAACGACCGAAAAAAATTGAAATTCCTTACAGGGGGGTGAATATTCCCGGTTATCTGTATTTGACAAATCACAAGCATGCACCGCTGGCTATTTACATCAATGGCATGGACAACACTCCTGACAAAACGTTCTACGCCCGGAACATTATCATATGAGACAATACCAAATACTGATTTATCAGAATATATTCAAGAGCTATCTGCCAAATAGTCTGACTCTTCTGATGATTTAAAAAACCTACTGTTGATGTGAGCACACGAAAATGATCAAATATTTAATAACTATTAATCCAGCCTCGTTGAGATCTGTTTCGCATATCTTAATTTGGTAGGGAAGTTGCTGTTTTTGGCTCAGTTTGAGGTATCAAAGAAATCTGTGGCAGTTGACTTTCAGTGATAAATCGACCATCTCAACGTTAGCGACTGCACTACAAAGATCTAACTATTTTCAAGAACATCCCTTAGAATCTGAATAACGTCCGGCAGATGTGGTCAAGCGTTTTCCGGCGGTTCCGGAAAACGGTTCGTGGATTGGCGCTCGATCATCCAGCCGGGATATTCTGCGGGCAGTTCGCTGACCTTTTGCAAGCGATCCAGGTCAGCGTCGGACAGTGCCACATCCGATGCGGCGAGGTTATCAGCCAGCTGTTCCGGGGTTTTGGCGCCGATGATCACGCTGGTGACCACGGCTGATGCAGCAGCCATGCCAAGGCGATCCGGGCCACGGAAACATTCTTTTCGCGAGCGATTTCCCGCATCACATCGACGGTGTTGAAGGCGCGTTTCCACAAGATATTGTGTTTGTCTCGGACTTAGAAAGGCTGAATATTTCTGGCATAAATCATTTGCCTTGTACCGGTGAGATCTCCACCTATACCATCGCCCGGAAAACCGGTGATCTGGCATATCTCCCACGATTTAAGTAGCAAGAATATTTTGAATCGAAATTCGATATCTTGAGCACAATATGATTGCAGGTCTCTAATGTATATCCCCCGCTTATGAAATTTTCCTGCAATGGAACTTTCTTCATCAACGACGATAATAGGTGTGTGGGACGAATAATTCGATGACCAAATGCGTTTCAAGACAGTTTGACACTTTTAATGAACCACATGAATTTTAAAATGGATCCCTTCCTTTTTTTGGAGATGGGCGATAATTTCAAAAATATTTCGAGCTTGAGGATTTCCATTAGGGCCAAACATGCGCATCAGGCTTTTAGGGGATTTAGCGGTTACTGTACCAAGGGCATCAAAACCAATTGTGGCGTTAATATAATCACGCAAGATAGCCTTTCCGGTATCCATATCACCGATCAAAAGGCATTCAATCCCTTCTTTAAGTAGTTCTTCCCGAAAAGCCGGATCGCGTGCAATCCGGTTTTTAATAGTGTCTTTAAAATCCCTAGTGAGTGCCATTTCAGTTCTCCTGACGTTTTCGTCTTTTGTACTCTTTCCAAAGTGTCTTGGCGACCTCTATGTCAAAGACGCTAATCGCCTCACGTTCCAAATCACCGATGCTGTGAAGGTAAATTTCAGTCGTCTTGCGGTTTTCGTGTCCCAGAATACGCTGAATAGCATCCATTATTGATGCGCCTGAATGACGTAGCGGATGGAACCTGAAATACCTTACGGGTGTCATTCCGGTGAATTAGGTGCGTGAACCATGAAAACGCCATGGCGCTTCGCAGCATTTTCGTCAGCATTCAAAATCTGACCCCGGTGTCTTTTTTTGAACCAGCTCACTCGACTTGAATAATTTCGATTTTATTTTTTGGACGGAGGTCATAGAGATCCGGGCGCATGTCATGCAGCGGTCGAACCGTTGCCACATGCCGCTGCTGCGATAGTGAAGAAAGGGCGAGTTCAGATACCACAACCGCTTCCACATTGGGGTCAGCCTCCCCTTCTATTCCCTTTTCCGGGAAAGAAAAATCACTGGGGGTAAGAATGGCCGCCTGGCTGTAATTCAAAAAGGAACCTGATTGGGTCAGCATGTTGCCGACACTTCCTGTCATCACCACATAAATAAAGTTTTCAACAGCTCGGGCCTGGGCGCAATGCCTCACGCGGTAGTAGGCCTTTTTTTCTTCGGTGTAACAAGGCACGAAAATGATTTCCACCCCGGCAAGAGTCAGGAGGCGCGATGCCTCCGGAAACTCGATATCATAGCATACCTGGATCGCAATTCTGGCCAGAGGCGTGCGGAAAATCCGGAGGGCTGTCCCCGGTTCGATGCCACCTTCATTGCGCTCCACCGGCGTAATGTGAAGCTTTTCCTGGGTATAGACATTGCCGGTCGGAGTAAACAGGTGGGCGGTGTTGTAATATTTACCGTCCCTCAATACCGGATGGGAACCGCCGATAATATAAATGTCATACTTCTGCGCGAATCGTTTAAACATATTGACGTATCGATCAGTATAACCGGCAAGTTTCTCGGCGGCCTCCTTCATGGAGAGGTGTTTTATAAAACTTAAAAGCTGGTAAGTAAAATACTCCGGGAACAGCAGGAAGTGGCAGTGATAGGAATATGCCGAATCGATAAAAAATTCAACTGAACGTTCAAGGTCTTCAAAAGACTGGATAGCCCGCATGTGATATTGGGCCGTGCACACCCTGACCCTGCGGGCCTGAATTTTGGGAAACACGGCCGAAGATATCTTTTTTTTGGCCACGTTAAAATCAGGGTTGAGCATGACAAGGAATGTCGAGTAATTCAAACTGGAACGGTCGACCGTGATGTCGAGTTGAACCTTTTTGACGTGGAATCCGGCTTTCAGGTGGGCGTTCAAGGCCGGGTCCTGCAATTCTCCGTTCGTCACCTTTTCCACATATTGTTCAGCTGTCATTTTCCCCGCGTAATTTTTATATCCGGACAACCTTCCGTAGGCAATCATCTGTCTCAGATTGTATCTTTTCAGGACGCTTCGCCGCCGCTTATACAGCAACATGGCGACGCCGCGGCGCTGATAGTCCGGATGGACTGCAATATCGGCACCGTAAAGGGTGTCGCCGTCCTGGTTGTGCGTACTGAACGTGCCGGCGCCGGTCAACTCATCCACGTCGTACCAGAAATCATCATCGATGCTGACAATCATGCAGGTGGCGTACCCGATGATTTTTTTGCCGCAGATGGCCACAAACTGCCCTTGGGGAAACGCGGCGAACTGCATTTCGTAATGGCGTTCCGTGAATATATATTCTTCGGGATAGTCATGGTATGTTGCCCTGCTGCACACGATGATCTCCGGAATGTCTTCATGACGCCACCTTCGGGTCGTTATTTTTGTATTTAGTTTGCTCAAGATATCCCTCCTTGATCTCATGGTTAATTGCCATGACCCGCAGCATTACAACTCTCGTTCCCAGCGGTTTACCAAATGTACCTGTTTTAAATGAATATCACAAGGGTTATTGGACGATGCTAAAATCTGGTTCAACACAGGAAAACATGCCTTATTTGTGGCTAATGTATTTTGTAGATTAGCCAGGGCAAATACATACTTTTTTCCCTTTAATATATTTTGGACTTCGTGCCTAAGTAATACCTTGGAAATTTTGAATAAAAATTGTGTATTACAAAGCGTAATCGAATGAATTCTTTGCGATTCAATAAGCCGGCTATCCTATAAACAATTCAAATCTGCTCTAATTCAAACCTTAAATTGCTATTTCCAACAACCCCATTCAACTTAAGAAAAGAGAAATTATGCTTAACAATTGTATTCTAACTGGCAATCTCGGTGCGGACCCTGAATTTTTTTACAGTAGTGAAGGAGATCCGGTCGCCACATTCAATCTCACATTCAAATCATCCAAAAAGAAAACAGGACGGGAGTGGGTTTGAAGAAGAGCAGAACAACGAAGATGTTCCATTTTAAAGGAGGGCCATGGCCAAACATTATGTGGATCTAATCATAAGGATAGCAATCGAGATTATTGAATGGTTAAAAACTCGAACAAATGACGGAGGAGAAAATAATGAGTCCAAAAGAAATC
>CAYTAQ010000136.1:0-10817 GCA_964435695.1 uncultured Desulfobacterales bacterium
CAGTCGGGACGGCATCCACATTAATAGCGGCAACTGCTTTTATGGGTTTTACAGGGCATGCTGTTCAAGGAGATTTCAACCCCTCATGGGCTATTCCATTGGCCATTATTACAGTGGTTGGAGGAATACTTGGAGGGAAACTGTCATTAAAAACTAAGCCAAAACATCTTAAAAAACTATTCGCTTATACGAATTGGCTTGCAGCTTTTTTTATGATCATTAATGCACTGCATACAAAAGGAATCATATAAATACAGCAAGCATAACAAGGCGCTGCACTGGATTTTTACTCCGCTGCGCTCCGTAAAAACCAGTGAGCTTTGCGTTACCGATACCTCTCCAAAAAAGCGCAGGTCAGACCCGATTACAGATATCAACATTACGGTTATCCGAAATCATTCAGAGCCTCGGTACAGATTACAATACCACATCTCAGCTTTAGCCCTATTGCAGATTGATGGAGTATCATGGCCTCAATCTCCTGAAAATCCAACCCAAAATCTATTATATAATCAAGCGAAAAAAGTTGTGATATTTTCAATTTTTCAGGTCCAAGCATTTTAAAGATACTTGATACCATATATGGCGTTCACCCAAGAGTGCGATAGCTTGACAATCACCAGACACGGTACCGTCTAACTCATCACAATCTCTGTCATTTAATGTATCAAGTTGCATGATATTCCTCCTTTTCTTATCCCTTGTATTGGTAGAAAGAAAATAACACCTTGCTGTTCTATTATTATAGATATGTGCTGCGAACTTGATTTTTAAACCAAATTAATTTTTATTTTTTCATGAATTCCAGGTTATGTTGCGTTTTGGGGTGGTGGAAATGACAGGAAAACATAAAGTTGTCCCGTTGGTCATAATAAATTCAAACTTGGGGACGGTTTGGGGACAGTTCACTGACAGATTGCTGACAGATTGGGAAATGGCCATAAAATAGAGATAAGATATTGATATCAAAAAATATAGTGTTGAATTTGGCAAAAACAAAGAAAAAAGGCTTACAGCATCGTTTTATGTGCTCTAAGCCCTTGATATTATTGGTTTGGTAGGCGGTATTGGATTTGAACCAATGGCTTCTACCGTGTGAAGGTAGCACTCTCCCGCTGAGTTAACCGCCCGAACTCCAAAAAATAAAACAGCCTATCTATAGATGGCAGTTCTGTTTTTAGTCAAGCTCTTTTTGTGAAGGATCTGTTTCGTCCGGATCTATTTGTGTCGCATCTGGTTCGTCGAGATCCTCTTGCGCTTCGTCAATGCCGTCGTCAAAAGCCTCTGCGTCTTCCTCCTCCATGGTTTCATCCGAACCGGCATCCGAGGTTTCTACCACTTCCACTTCTTGAGCTTCATCCGTGTCGGCTTCCGGGGTTTCCGCTGCATCACCCTCTTGCGCTTCATCCGCATCGGTATCCGAGAACTCTACCGCTTTGGCTTCCAACGGCACTTCATCTTCTTCATCGCCGGTTTTTTCGGCAAGCGATTTGCCAAGGGCTTCGATTTCTTTGGGAGTGGGCAGATCCCTTAAATTCTTTAAGTCGAATACCTCCAGGAACTGCTTGGTCGTGGCGTAAATCAGCGGCCGTCCGGGGATTTCCTTTCTTCCCAGAACGCGTATCAATTTGCGTTCCAGCAGCATGCGCAGGACGCCGCCGCTGTCAACACCTCTCAGATTTTCGACGTCGCTGCGGATGATGGGCTGTTTGTAAGCAATAATGGCCAGGGTTTCAAGGGCGGCCTTGCTGAGCCGGGAGGGCTTGGGTTGGATGAGACGCTTGATCCATGGTACATATTCCGGCCTGGACCGAAATTGATACCCACCTGCCACCTCGTGCAGGGAAAATGCTCCCTGTCGGGCCTCATATTCAGCCATGAGCGTATGGAGCGCTTCTTTTATCATCTTTTTATCGGCCAGGTCGAGCACATTGGCAAGGCGGTCGATGCTCAGGGGGTCTTCGGCCACGAAAAGAAGGCTTTCTATGATGTTTTTCAGGTCATCCATTATATATAAAATATTCTTATGATTCCGGAAGCCACATGCTGTACGATGCTAACAAGTCCGAGCTTTACCATCTCAAGCAGAGCAAGAAATGTGACGATAATTTCACTTTTGTCTGCCTGAGTGGAGAAAAGCTCATAAAAGGTTACCGACGTCTGGTTTTCCAGAATATCAACGATTTCAGAAATTCTTTCCTTAACTGAAATGCTATCCGCATTCATGTTTATACGATGCGGTTCCGGGATATTTGCAAGTATTTTTTGAAATGCGTCTATCAGCTCGAAAAGGCCCACCTGTATGATCTCGTCGCCTTCTTTAAATTCTTCAAATGCCTCTTTTGAATAGGTTCGAATGAACGTTTTTTCACCCAGAAGATTTCTTCCCGCCAGCTGTTCCGCAACCGACTTCATCTCCAGGTACTCCTGCAGCGGCTTGGCGATTTCCATCCGGGGATCCTCTTCATCCGCTTCGATACCATGCATGGGCAACAACATTCTTGATTTGATCTGCGTCAATGTCGCGGCCATCACCAGAAAATCTCCGGCAAAATCGATATTCAGCAACTTCAGCCATTCCAGGTATTCAATATACTGCCGGGTAATGATGGCAATGGGGATGTCATAGATATCCATCTCATTTTTTTTGATCAGATGGATTAAAAGATCCATGGGACCCTCAAAAATGTTGTCGAGCTTGACCTTATAAGATTGATCAGTTTCTAATGTTGGTTCCGACATAGCGCTTAAGCTATACCTAAATTTTTTGTTAACTGATAATACTAATCTATCCTGGATCCCGGATCTCATCTCGCCACGGTGCGAAATTCGTCCGGGATGACGGCTTTTTTCTATTATTGTACAGCCTGGTTAGCTCTGCTCATGCACGGCTTTGGCAGGTCTAAAGACCTGCGCTACATTACATAGACCAGTGTACTACTTTAAGCTAACGGCATTGACCCGTAACCCGCAACCCGGAACTCGTAACCCGTAACTCATAACCCGCAACCCGTAACCCGTATCACATGGACATGGCATTGCGGACTTCTTCCATGGTCTGAGCCGCGACTTTCCGAGCTTTAATGCAGCCGTCGTTGATGATTTCTTCAACAAGTTCCGGACGGCTGCTGTAGTAGGCTCTTTTTTCGTGAATCGGCTCCAATCCCCGGATAAGGCTTTGCGCCATGAGTTTTTTGCATTCCACGCATCCGATGCGGGCGGTCCGGCAATCTTTATCGACCCTTAAAACGGTTTCCGGCGCTGAATATAATTTATGAAATTCGTATACATTGCATATCTCCGGATTTCCAGGGTCACTTTTACGGGCGCGCTGAGGGTCCGTGATCATTTGGGACACTTTTTGGCGCACATCCTCGGGGGAATCGGAAAGATAGATGGCATTATGATAGCTTTTGCTCATTTTGCGGCGATCAAAACCGAGTATTTTGGGCGTTTGCGTCAACAGGGCATCCGGCTCCGGGAATACGTTTCCATACAGGGAATTGAATCTTCTTGCAATTTCGCGGGTGATTTCCACATGCGGCACCTGGTCCACGCCGACGGGTACGCCGTTTGCTTTGTACATGACAATATCGGCCGCCTGCAGCACGGGATAGCCTAAAAAGCCAAAGGTGGACAAATCCTTGTTGTTGATTTGAACGATCTGGTCCTTGTAGGTCGGGTTCCGTTCCAGCCAGGGAACCGGCGTTATCATCGACAGGATAAGAAACAGCTCGGCATGTTCTTTGATTTCCGATTGAACAAAAAGCGTGCTTTTTTCCTGGGTGAGACCGGAGCTCAGCCAATCGATCATCATTTCGCGGACATACTTCGAGATAAAACCGGGATCTTCATAATCGCTTGTCAGTGCATGCCAGTCTGCAATAAAGAAAAAACATTCGTAGTCATCCTGCATGTTGACCCAGTTCATCAAAGCGCCATGCAGATTTCCCAAATGAAGCGGACCCGTGGGACGCATGCCGCTTAAAATACGTTTTTTAACTGTCATATAAGGTTCTCCTCGCCTTTTTCCCAACCCTTAACCACAAAGGCACAAAGGACACAAAGCTTTTTCTTTCTTTTATCCTTTGTGTTTTTGTGGTTGAAAAAGTCTTGTGATAAAAAGTATAAAAAATTACTGTATAGTCGTTAAATACTTTTGAATATATTCCAGTTCATCTTCCCGTGTTTCCACTTTGCCGTTCAATTTTGCATTCAAGACGTCCTGCATGATTTTGCGGAAAACCGGTCCGGGTTTCAGTCCCAGGTTCATCAGGTCCCTGCCTGATATCGTTATGTCGACATACCTCAGCTTGGTAATATAATGAGAAATTGCCATTTTGATTTGACGGCTGCCGGCGCATACCATCATATACAGTATCATTTCAATCTTTAAACCGGAGAGCAACTCGTAAAGCATGCTGTTTTCAACCGGCAGTTTCTTTTGCAGCAGATAAAGAATTCGTTCCGCTTCAAACCGCTCGTTTGTGAAATATTTTCTGTACCGGGGCGCCAGCTCCAAATGATCGCAAATCTCTTTTGAGGTGTCGATATCACAATGGCGGATAAGGGCCATAAAATAAACGGCCCACTTCATATAGGATTCTTCAAGAAAAAGCAAATCGTGCCACGCCATGACTTTTTTAACAGAATTTAGCAATGATATCAGTTCATTGTCTAAAATTATGGATGGATGAATAACCTGCAAAAGATTATAATCCTGAAGCCGGACAATGGCGGGGGTGGGATTTTCCTCTTCAAGGAGTTGCCTTAACTCGGTAAAGACTCTTCGACCGCTGAGTCGTTTAAAAAAATCCATTTTTACGGCGTTTTCAATAAGACCTGCGGTAAGCTTGCCGATTGAAAAACCGAATCGCTGCTCAAATCGAAGGGCTCGAAATACCCGCGTTGGATCTTCGACAAAACTCAGGTTGTGAAGCACCCGTATGACCTTTTCCTTGATATCTTTTTGAGCCGAAAAAAAGTCGATTAACGTGCTGAATTTGTCAGGGTTCAACTGAATGGCCAAGGTATTGATGTTGAAATCTCTTCGGAAGAGGTCGAGTTTGATGGAACTCGTTTCAACAATCGGGAGTGCGGCGGGAAATTTGTAATATTCGAGTCTGGCTGAGGCGACGTCGATTTTAAAGCCATCCGGGAAAATGATGACGGCGGTGCCGAATTTTTCATACGAATGAATGCGGGCGCCTGTTTGTGACGCATATTGTTTGGCAAAGGCGATACCGTCGCCCTCTATGACGATGTCCATGTCTTCATTGGGTCGATACAAAAAAAGATCGCGAACAAATCCGCCCACCACATAGGCGTCACAACCGATGTCGTCGGCTGTTTTACCGATATCCCGCAAGATTTGCAGCAAGCGGGGCGACAGGCGTTCCTTCATAAAATTTGAAATATTGCGGGTTCTTGCGTGGTCATGCTTTCCTGCGAGGTGATGGATATCTTGCGTGTCATATGTGCTCTGTCTTACCAGCGAATTTAATAAATCGGTTCGGGTTAATACACCGACAACTTTATTCTTATCGATTACAGGCAGGATCCGTTGTTTATTCTCGATAATTTTTTCCTGAATCTCGATGATGTCCGATTCCGGTGCCACCGATGCCATTTCGGTATTCATGTACTCGCGAACAGGGACATCGAGCAATTTGTGGTGGAGCACCTTTTCAATGATCTGACGTGAAATATAGCCGGAAAGCTCGGGAGTCCCTTTTTTCTTAACCAGCAGGGCATTGATATTATATCGGGTCAGCAGCTGGCCGGCGTCTTCACAGGTGATATCTTCATCAACCATGATGGGCGGTGACGACATAAGATGTTTTGCCTGGCGCCGAGACTCGACTTTCCGATGAAGCAACTCCAGGAGGGACTGCTCCACCTGGGCCAGGGTTTTATCTTTTATTGAGGCGGCCGCCGCATAAGGATGCCCGCCCCCGCCCATGCTTGTAATAATACTTCCCACATCCACTTCGGGAATTCTGCTTCTGCCCACTACATAGATTTTATTTTCCATCAGCGCGATGGCAAATATGGCATCCAGATCCTCCATCTTGACCAGTTTATGGACGAGAAAAGCAAAATCCGGTACGTAGTGTTCGGTTGTGATCGTGGTAAGAACAACATCAATGCCGTTAATATGGTAACTGCTTGAAGCTTGAATCATATCGTTTAAAATGCCGACCTGCTCCGGACTGATTTCACGTGAGATCAGACTGGAAATCATGTTAAGATTGGCGCCTTTTGAAAGGAGAAATGCCGCTGCCCGGAAATCTTTTTCCGTAGTTGACGGAAATGAAAAAGACCCTGTGTCCTCGTATATGCCGAGGCACATGATGGTGGCTTCATCCGGTGTTATGTCGATGCCTTTTTCTTTGATGATTTCGATCAGCAGGGTTACGGTGGCGCCGATGGGTTCCTGAACAACAACATCACCATCAATATCGTCTTCCATGGGGGGATGGTGATCGTATATATGTATCTCCAGGTCTTTCCGGTCAAGAATGGACGAAAAATTTCCTATGCGGCTTGGTTGCTTGGTATCTACCAGAACCAAGCGCTCGATTTTAGAATAGTCTATATCTTTTACATTGGCGATGTTTAATAAATAAACCATTGATTTAATAAAGAAATTTCTTAGATTTTTTTCTTGTGATCCCGGAAAGACGACCAGTGAGTCCGGATAGAGTTTCTGGGCGGCCAGCATGGATGCCAGGGCATCAAAATCCGCATTGATGTGAGTGGTGATAACGGTTAATTTGTCTTTCTTTTTCATGTCTGAAAATGTTTATAACCAATCAATATTATTGTCAAATTATTTGCAGTTTGCCTGCCCGCCGATTGTGGGGTCAGCATACACGCATTTATGAAGGTTAATCAAGATAAAGAGAATAAAATTTGAAAACTATTGTTGTTTCATTGATATTATGATAGTATTAATTCCTTAAGATGATAAGCATATTACGGATGGGCACTAACTAGCAAGGGGGTAAGATATGCCGGTCTATCTGTGGGTGGGTAAGAACCGAAATGGTGATGTTCAAAAAGGAGAACTTGACCTCTCGAGCGAAGATGCGGTCAGAAATCATTTGACAAAGCTTCGGATCACGCCCACGAAAATCAAAAAAAAGCCAAAAGATCTTTTTGAGAGTATCAGCTTTCTACAACCGCCTATCAAAGAACACGACATCATTATATTCAGTCGCCAGTTTTCAACCATGATTGATGCGGGCCTTCCCATTATTCAATGCCTGGATATACTTTTTGCACAGCAAGAAAACAAAACATTTAAAAATATGTTGAAGGATATCAAAGAGTCGGTGGAAGGTGGGCAGACACTGGCGGAGGCATTGAGGAAATACCCCAAACATTTTGATGATTTGTATGTCAATATGGTGGCTGCAGGCGAAGCCGGCGGTATCCTGGATACGATTTTACGACGACTCTCCACCTATATGGAAAAGGCCGCAAAGCTGAAATCCCAAGTGAAGGGCGCCATGACATATCCCATCATTACGATTTGTGTCGCCATCGCGGTGGTTGCCATTATCCTTGTTTTTGTTATTCCGGTATTCGAGGAGATGTTTGCAGGGCTCGGCGGTTCGCTGCCGGTGCCGACACAAATCGTTGTTGGCATGAGTGAGTTTGTTAAAGATAAGATTCTCTATATCATTGTCGGCGTGGTGATTTTTATTATTGCATATAAAAAATATTATAATACAAATAAAGGCCGGATTGTGATCGATGCGCTGATGCTGAAGCTCCCGGTAATAGGGATGCTGTTGAGAAAGGTTGCCGTGGCGAAATTTACCCGCACCATGGGAACCATGCTATCCAGCGGTGTTGCTATATTGGAATCCCTTGATATTGTGGCGAAAACAGCAGGTAATAAAACCATTGAAAGGGCGATATACAATGTTCGCTCAGGAATCGCGGAAGGCCGTACCATGGCGGATCCTTTGGGTGAATCCGGGGTTTTCCCTCCAATGGTCTGCCAGATGATCGCGGTGGGTGAATCAACCGGTGCGCTCGATGCCATGCTGGGTAAAATCGCTGAATTTTATGATGATGAAGTTGATCAGGCTGTTGAAAATTTGACGGCGATGATTGAACCATTGATGCTGGTATTTTTAGGTACCGTGATCGGCGGGCTTGTGGTTTCAATGTATCTTCCGATTTTCAAGATGGCCGGCAACATATAGGGGTGTCCCCGATCGAAGGACTCTCATTCCTTCCCTTTTCATTTCAATGTAAATTATTGTTTCATGCTTCGTTGTGCGCATATGGGCATGAAAATTTATGAAGAAAGCCTCCAAGATACCTGAAAGAGATTTGTATAACAAGCTGAAGCTGCTGATGCTCTTTCGGATCATTTTTACGTCCATTTTATTGGGTTCCACCCTTATTATCCAACTCAACGAAAACACATCACCATTGGCAAGACCCCTTTTGCTTCTTTACGGGCTTATCTCAGGTATATTCGTTCTCTCATTTGCTTATTCGATTATTATCACGAGAATTAAGAATGAAACCGTTTTCGCATACCTGCAGATCGGTATCGATACGTTTGTTGTAACCCTCATCATTTTTGTTACGGGGTGTTTTTTAAGTTTATTTTCATTTTTGTATCTTGTGGTCATCATCTATTCGAGTGTCTTGCTCTTCCGCAAGGGAAGCATGATCATAGCGGGATTTTGCAGTTTACAATATGCTGCCATGATCAGCCTCGAATATTATGGATTTTTAAGACCGTTCGGCATGAACAGCAGCAGGCTGATTTCCGAATACGACTGGATTCAGGTGCTTTATAAGGTCGTGATAACTGCCGTAGCGTGTTATGCCGTCGCTTTTTTAAGCGGTTTTCTGTCTGAACAGACACGGCGGACAAGAAAAGAACTTCAGGTGATGGAAGCCCATGTCAAACAGGTGGAAAAGATGGCATTATTGGGAGAAATGGCGGCAGGGCTTGCCCATGAGATTAAAAATCCGCTGGCGTCGCTTTCAGGCGCTATCCAGATTCTGAGGGAAGAGATCGGATATCATCCTGAACACGAAAACTTGATGCGGATTGTTATGAGAGAGACGGATCGGTTGGCGACGCTGGTCAGCGATTTCCTTCTGTTTGCAAAACCCCCCAAAGCAAAATTGGAAAGGATCAAGCTGGATGAAGCGCTGGATGAAATATTGGAGCTTTTCAAAAAGGACAGCACAAATCTGGGCAGGATACAGATCGATCATCGCTGGTCCCAGGATGTTTGGGTGGAGATGGATCCCATGCATCTGCGCCAGATTCTGTGGAACCTCCTTTTGAACGCAGCAGAGGCCATCCAGAGTGAAGGGCGGATTCTGGTTGAGATGGTTTCCATTCGAAATAAGCAGGTGAACATCAGCATCACGGACAATGGTGTGGGAATACCTAAAGAGAACATTGCGTCTATTTTTGATCCGTTTTTCACGACCAAGCGCAGCGGAACAGGTCTTGGCCTGTCGATTGTCCATAGAATATTGGTTCATTACGACAGCCGGTTGGATGTGAAGAGCAGTCTGGCAACGGGAACGTGTTTTAACTTCAATTTAAAAATCATGAGCACGCAACTGCGACGGTGAGCCGAGCCTATTCGCAAACGGCATCTTTTGGCCTGGGGCGCCGTTTTCATTCTTCAAACATAAGGATACCGCAACCAGGCAGTTAAGTTTTCCGAATCGGTTTGGTTTTACGAGAACCGCTATAAGACTTGACACCATAATATAAATACGTTACCAGAAACAGCTTATTTAATAGTATGAGATTCGCGCATAAGCTGCTGATTCTGGTTATTTTTTTCAGAACGATCACCCAAACAAAGGATTCCGATTTTCTGATGTCTTTTGAGCTATTTATCGGCGCACGGTATTTGAAGGCCAAACAAAAACAAGCCTTTATATCAATGATTACCGTTCTGTCCGTGGCGGGCGTTACCGTCGGGGTCATGGCGCTCATTGTTGTCATTGCGGTTATGTCCGGCTTTGAAGATGATTTAAAATCGCGGATACTGGGCGTTGAATCGCATATTGTTTTGATGCACCATAGCGGGTCGTTTGATAATTATCATGAGGTGCTGAAGTCGGTGAGTGGTACGAAAGGCATCGAAGCCGCCACGCCGTTTATATACACGCAAGTCATGTTGCGATCCCCCCACGGGGTGTCCGGGGCGGTTTTGAGAGGTATTGACCCGGAAACAGCAGGCGCCGTTATAAAAGGAATCAATACAAAAAAATTACTGGACAAGGAGGCGGACGGGGCGTCCGGTGAAAGCGCAATCCGGCCGCCGGGAATTATTTTAGGGAAGGAGCTGGCAAGAAGCCTGCATGTTGTGAGGGGCGACAGCGTCTATATTATTACGCCCCAGGGGATGTTGTCTCCCATCGGGCATGTCCCTTCCATGCGGCGCTTTGAGGTTTTGGACTATTTTGAAACCGGCATGTACGAATATGACGGATCCATGGCGTATGTGCGTCTTGCCGAAGCACAGAAAATTCTTCGATTGGGTGATGCCGTTACCGGTATCGAGGCCAGGGTGTTTGATATATATCAAGCAGGAGAAATTGCTAAAAACATCATTGATAAACTGGGGTATCCTTTTTGGATAAGGGATTGGATGCAGATGAACCATAACCTTTTTTCGGCGCTGAAGCTGGAGAAGACCGTTATGTTTATCATACTTGCCCTGATCATTCTCGTGGCGGCGTTTAACGTTGCAAGCACCTTGATTATGATGGTGATGGAAAAAACAAAGGATATCGCAATATTAAAAGCCATG